>CAYWHV010000361.1:0-3088 GCA_964458045.1 uncultured Methanospirillum sp. | reverse complement strand
GGCGAGGAGTCATCAGGGGAAATTACCTTCAATACCGATAAAAATGTCAAACCCGGGATTCATAAGATCCCAGTTGAGATACAATACACGACTCCTGATAAAGGCGAGATTATTACCACGGAGACTCTCTCCCTGGATATCAGGGGAGATGCGGATGTATCACTCATGTCAATTGAGACTGAGCCCTCCCGGATTATGAAAAATACTCCGTTTGACCTGGTAATACGGCTTGATAACTCCGGAACCGGTGATGCTGAGGCAGTCAGGGCACGAATCTCACTCCCGTTCCAGGGGGGGAAGGAAGCATTTATCGGGAGAATTGAGCCTCATAACGATGCACCAGCTGTGTTCATCCTGGATTCCGGGGAAGCAGGAGAATATCCGTATCTCCTGAATGTTATGTATAAAGATGACTGGGGGGAACATGAACGAACAGAAAACCTCACCCTCACCGTTCAAAGTCCTCCGGATAATACAGTCTCACTTATCATAGGAATCCTGCTTCTACTGCTTGGATTTCTTGGGTACCGGATGTGGATGAGGAGAGGGGACGTGTGAATGCTCACCGATCTCAAGATCTCATTTTTTCTCGCAACCCGGATACTGAAACGGTCCAGTAAGGCAGGCACCCTTCTCACCATCTTCATCATCGCCCTGGTCTTCACCAATATGATATTCCTCTCTTCGGTGATTGGCGGTTCGATAGAACTGATGAATCAGCAGACCGTGGATTACTATATCTCAAATATCATCATCAAACCAAAGGATGACAACCGGTATATCGACAACAGCTCCGGACTTGTGGCAAAAGTGAACCGTATTCCCGGTGTGTACCATGCATCAGCCAGGTATGAAATGGGTGCTTCGCTGGTTCATAAATCAAATGAAATTGCCCTTCCGGTCAGTGTCTTCAATCCGGATGATGAACGGATGGTGACAAAGATCCATGAGATGATGAAGGAAGGGCAGTTTCTTACGAGAGAAGATCGGGGGCAGATCTTAATCGGGAATTATGTTGCCGGCAACAAGGATCAGAGCAAGGATTTCTTTGAGTCTCTTGGCGGGGTGAAAACCGGGGATTCTATTACTGTTAATTATGTCAACGGCGTAAGCAGGGATTACCGGATTAAAGGAGTTTTCCGGACAAAGTCATACCAGACCGATTACATGGTCTTTGTCTCCTGGAATGAGATAGAAGATGTTCTGGGTCATCCCCTTGACCATTCTGTTGAGATTTTGGTAAAAACAGAGCCAGGAACTCATGAAGACCGGGTGAAGATGACTATGATGTCTTTTGGAATCAAGGAAGATGTCAAAACATGGAAGGAACAGGCAGGTGGTCTTTTTGATGAATCAATTGAGAGTTTTCAGATCATTAATAATATCACCCTTCTGGTAAGTCTGATCATTGCCATCGTGGTTTTATTTATTGTAATCATGATTAAAACCCTGCATAACCGGAGAGAGATAGGGGTTTTAAAAGCAATCGGTATTGATGAGAACATTATCATTCAGAGTTATGTCGTCCAAACACTCATCATCGGAATTGTTGGAATAATCATCGGGTTTTGTATCATTCAGACACTGGTACTCTATTTCTCTCTCTACCCGATTGAGTTTCCCGATGGAAATGTCTCTCTCTATGTTGAGTCGGGGATAATGATAGAAAGTGTCATATTACTCCTGATTGCATGCATCATCGCGGGATATTTCCCTGCTATGAGAATAGCAAGAGAGGATATCCTGACGGCTATGAGGGGATGATGTGATGGATGTTATCTCGGTTCGTGACTTATTCAGGGTATACCGCCTTGGTAATATCGATGTTCATGCTCTGAACGGGGTTTCAATCGACATCGGAGCAGGTGAATTTGTCGGAATCATGGGGCCTTCAGGAAGTGGAAAATCCACCCTGCTTCACCAGATAAGTCTCCTTGACCGTCCTACTTCCGGGTTTATCAGCATTCAGAGTCTTGATGTGGGGCAGCTCAGCGATCGGCAGCGGACAAAATTCAGACTGAAACATTTAGGGTATGTATTCCAGGATTATGCACTGGTTCCTGAACTGACCACTGAGGAGAATGTCTCCCTCCTGCCGATGGCTCTTGGAAAACCTGATGAGGACTGTCATGAAGCAAGCATAGAAATTCTGGGTGTTGTGGGACTCAAAGAGCGTCTTTCCCATCTCCCTCGTGAATTATCCGGTGGAGAGCAGCAACGGGTAGCCATTGCCAGGGCCATGGTGAATCAACCTGATATCATCTTTGCTGATGAACCATGTGCAAATCTGGACAGTATCAATTCAAAACGAATATTGGAATTATTCAGGCAGATTAACGAGGAGAATGGGCAGACGATTGTGATGATCTCTCATGAGGATGAGGATATTGAGTATTTCGACCGGGTTATCAGGATATTTGATGGGAAAAACCTTTGAATGGACGCTGGACAGTTTATGGTAATGAAACGAACTTCAGAAAAGTTCTCCTGCTTCTGGTCTGCCCGCATGACGCTTCGGAGTTCTGACTTTTGCTCAGAAATACCGGCCCTCAATAATTATCTCATTCTCTCTTCAAATCGTGTTGGGGTCTCAAATTTCAAATTTCTTTTAGATTCGCAGGCCTGATATGTGAAATACCTCTTCTACAGGATACATCTATCTATCCCGGAGACAAAACAGAAACTATTCATACGACCCTTCTTACTGTATTGAAAACAGATTTTCTAAAAAGGTGATAACGATGTTTACAAAAGTCCTGATACCCTATGATTTCTCTGATGACGCTGAATACATCATCAGGTGCCTGAAAAACATTCCCCGGATACGTGAAGTTATCCTGGTCCATGTCACCAGAAGTCTGTACCTTGTCTCTTCTCCGGAAAGGGAAAACCCTGAGGCTGACTATGCCCGGCTGCGACTTGAAAAGGTTCGGGATCTGATCGACATGCCCCGGTCAAAAGTCCGTATCATCGTAGAGGAGATCAGCGGAGGGGAGATCTCTGATGCAATCATCCAAGTTGCAGAACGTGAGCGGGTCTCACTCATCCTGATGGGCAGAAGAGGGCGGGGAGTCATCGAGACAATACT
>CAYWHV010000360.1:0-3097 GCA_964458045.1 uncultured Methanospirillum sp. | reverse complement strand
GGGGAGTTGGTCGATCATTTGGATCTGGTTTATTGATAGCCTGAAGAATGCTTGCTATTCGTGTGTGGATTACTTCCGGAGTATAGGGTTTGATGATAAAATTGTCTGCACCTGCTTCAAGACCCTTAATGACATCAACCGGATTGAACAGATGGGTGACCAGGATGACCGGGATATCTGTTGTTGCCGGATCATTTTTTATTGCTGAACAGAGTTCATACCCGTCCATTTCTGGCATCATGACATCAGTCAGGATAAGATGAGGACGGTTTGAACTAATTGAAATGAGCGCCTCTTTCCCGTTGGTAGCAATGGTTACCGGATAGCCCTCTTTTTCAAGGACATATCGCAGATACTCGCCCTGGGTCCGGTTATCCTCTACCACGAGGATGGGGACCGATGAGTTTTGAACCATGTCAGTCATACAAATCCTGAAATCATCCCGTTCCGGTCACAGACCATGATCCGGATTACCCCATTATTATTGTGTACTAATAGATGCAACCCTGTATGAACTTTAGGATTTATGCTAATAATCCTTTCACCGTCCTGACCAGTTCACTTCGTTCAAACGTGCCTTTCAGAATGTAGGCATTTGCCCCTGATGACAGTCCGTGTTCCCGATCTTCCCGTGAATCAAGTGCAGTAACCAGCACAACCGGCAGATGGGAAAGCCGCTCATCATTCCGAATCTTCTCGGTGAGGGTAAATCCGTTCATCCTGGGCATATCCACATCAGAGACAACGATATCCACCTCTTCTTCAAGAAGGATGCTGAATGCTTCCATTCCGTCACTGGCCGTCATCACCTGAAAACCGACATTTTCAAGGGTTCTGCGCAAAAGTGCCCGGGACGTAACTGAGTCTTCAACAATAAGCACTTTTCCTGAGGTCTTTCTCGGCGGCAGGGGAGCAGGTGCCTGGCCAGATAACCGAAGACCCTCCTGGATTAACTCGGGGGGGTCAAGCACCAGTGCCAGTTTTCCATCTCCAAGAACGGCAGCACCGGTAATCCTCTTTACCCTTCTCAGCTGTGTTCCAAGCGGGCGCACCACGATCTCCTGGACCTGGATTACTTCGTGTACGGCGTATGCAATTTTGCCGGCTCCATAGGCGACAATCATCACAGGTATCTCTTCGGACGGGTCATCAGCCCCGAAATCAGGACATTTCAACGCTTCTGACAGCCTGATTATCGGGAGCATCTCTCCCTTGTACTGGATCATCTGTCTGACGTTCTTTTTTCGTTCCTGATCCGGCGGCACCCTGATAACCTGGAGTATCTGCTGGACTGGTACGACATAATGCGAGGTACCGTTCCTGATGACCAGTCCCCGGAGGGTTGCAAGTCTGATCGGAAGAATAAGAGAAAAGGTTGTTCCTTTCCCATGTTCCGAGGCAACCAGAACCTCCCCTCCCATACGGGTGATAGTATCTTCGACGATGGCAAGACCCAGGCCCCGTCCGGAGAGGTCGGTGATCATCGGACTGGTGGTGAGACCTGACTTAAAAATCAGCCATATTGCCTCATCACCATCAATGGTACTCTCTTCTTCATTGGAAAGCAGGCCTTTTTCCATGGCCGTCTGTCTGATCTTCTCCCGGTCAACTCCCCTGCCATCATCAGAGAGGGTAATCTCAACCTTGCTTCCCGAATGAGCAGTTATTTTTATCCGGATCTGACCACGCGCCGGTTTGCCGAGAGCTTCCCGCTCATCAGGATATTCAATTCCATGGTCAACGCTGTTATTGACAAGGTGCATCAGGGGAACTTTCAGCATGTCCAGAAGACGGCGATCCATCTCTATCTCACCACCTTCAGTCTTCAGGTCCACTTCTTTCCCAAGGCCCCGTGAACTCTCCCGCACCTGTCCGGAGATCGGGATTAGGATACTGGATACGGGGACAAGAACTGCATCATGGATGAGATCTGCAATCTCTGTGGTGCTGGTTTCCAGGGCTGAACGGTCAAGGTCGGTTGCATGAATATGGGCGGCCAGGTCATGTTGCAGGTTGGTTACAAACTCCCGGTCATATTCCAGGAAGTCACAGACCCGTTCGAGAAATAACAGGAGTTCAGGCGGAAAAGAGGTTCGGTTTAATCCGTATATGGCATCCCTGATCAGGTGCATGTCATTGAACACCAGGCTGTGATTCCATCTCCACAGAGAAAACCTGCTTATCATCTCCTCAAGTTCCTGCATCCGATGAGTCAGAAAGAGACGTGTCGAGAGGAGATCATCAGATCCGATAATCAGACGGTCAAGCTTTTTTGCTGCAATCCTGACGGTGCCGGTATCGGATGCAGGCGGGCCATGGTAGACGTCACTCCCATATTGGGCATAGGAATGAAGAGCAGGTTTTACCTCCAGAAATGTGCTGGGTGCAGCAAAGGCCGCTGGATCAGGATTGAGAGGAACGATATTTTTTCTCTCTGCAGTTCCCGGTTGCCGGATAGATGGAACCTGGGAAAAAGATGCTTCCTCATACTGACCAGGGAATGATTCATCGTTAATTTCTGTCGGTTTTCGTTCGGCAAGTGATGCACGTAGTCTTTGGATAATCTCAACCGGCTGGGGACTTTTCTTCTCTCCTTCTGAAAGGAAGTTTCTGATACTTTTTACCGAATCATGAAAGAGATCAAACTCGGCTGCAGAGGCTGAGAATTCTTCCCTCTTCATCAGAGAGAAGATATTTTCCAGGTTTAAACAGACTGATTCAATCTCACGCAGGTTTACTGCCCGGGCTGCACCTTTCAGGCTGTGGGTCTTTCTGAACACCTCTTCGATGAGTACTGGTTCAGGATGATCCTCGGCCTGCTCTAATTTTATCAGCCCGTCAGTTATACTGGTGAGCAGTTCTTCTGCATCCTCCCGGAATGTTGCCAGGAGGATTGCATAAAACTCATCATCTGAATCTGTCATGGGGGAGGTTATACCTGGTACTGGAGGGTTATCTTCTTAAGCCTGATACCCAGTTCATGCAGGTCTTCTGCTGTTTTTTCTGCTTGATGGGTAATTTCAAGGTTCTTTTGTGCGGCATTCCTGATGTTTTCGATGGCATCAGATATCTGGTCCATACCTGCTACCTGGTCCTG
>CAYWHV010000359.1:0-3098 GCA_964458045.1 uncultured Methanospirillum sp. | reverse complement strand
ATGTTTGAATCAATACATCGCAGCATAGCACTGGGAAAGGAAAGTTTTGCCGTTATTCAGAAGGATAAGGAGATCATGCTTTTCCCGGTTCTGTCAGGGATTGCATGCATTCTTTTTGTCGGGGCACTCATCATTCCCTTTGCGATTGCCGGATTATTGTATGGAGAAGCGCTGAATAACCCGGTTATTATCTATGGAGGTTTGTTTCTCTTTTATCTGATAACGAGTTTTATTGTGGTATTTTTCAATACTGCCCTGGTTACCTGTGCCCATATCAGGCTGACCGGAGGAGATCCAACCTTTCATGATGGTATCAGATCGGCCATGGGTCACATAAAGAAGATCTTTTTCTGGGCAGTCATTTCTGCAACGGTTGGGCTGATCCTCTCTCTGATTCGGGATAATAACAATATTATCGGACAGATTATCATCAGTATGATTGGCCTTGCATGGAGTCTGCTCACCTACTTTGTTATACCGGTTATGATCCTTGAAGATCTGGGCATCGGTGCATCGATAAAAGAGTCTGCAGCGCTCTTTCGAAAAACCTGGGGCGAGGCGATCGTCGGTCCCGGATCGATTTCACTCATCTTTGTGATCATCGGGATTGTTGCCCTCGCTCCGGTCTTTCTTGCAGGATTGAGTGGTAATGGGACGCTCATCCTTGCCGCAATTGCAGGATACATTCTCCTGGTCGTGGTTCTCGCAATTATTGCATCTGCCCTGCAGGGAGTGTTTAATACAGCATTATACATTTATGCAAAGACCGGAACCGTACCGTCGGCATTCAGCTCTGATCTCATCGCCAATGCATTCATTCCAAAAAAGAGCGGGATGGGTCCGGGAAATATCTGACCCCTTTTTTACTGAATCATCCGGAATTCCCAGGTCATCGTAGATGTCTCACCGAAGATGACCGCAATAGGGCAGAGAAGAGTCATGGTTTTTTTCAGGGTATCTGCAATGGTTGCCTCGTCAGAGGCGCATTTCAGGGAGATGACATGATGAACGGTTTCGAAGGTTGCCGGGAGATCCTGTTTCCTGGTCGCGGTGGTCTCGATCAAGAGCTGTTCAGGTTTCATCCCCTTATCACCAAGGTCCAGAAGAATTTTAATTCCGATACATCCCCCCAGGGACGCAAACAGGTAATCGATGGGATTCGGGATGGCACCCCCGCCGCCAAGATGGACATGGGCATCGATCGGAATGGTAAGTCCGGTGCTGGTATGGGCGGAAAAACTCATGTCACCGGTATGCCTGACCGTCATGGTTACCGGCTTAAACTCCATCCTGGCAGGATCCCAGGAGATGTCAGTACTCATACATACACGTTTTTTAGAGAAGATAAAAAAAGTTGGCACTGGAAATAGGGATGCCCAGCAGGATCAGGTCTTTTTCCCATCAGATTCTTCCTGAACCGACCCGATAATCGTCGCCAGTGACCGGGTCTCAGGATAACTCTCCAGGATCATCTTCAGGAGAACGGTTAAGGGAACTGCCACGATAACTCCTGCACCTCCAAGAAAATATCCCCAGAATATCATGGAGATGAAGACAATCGCTGGAGATAGTTCCATACTCCTGCCGGCCAGTTCAGGAAAGAGAACATTTTCAGAGAAGAGGTTTACAATACTTGCAACAATGACGACCAGGAGAGCTGCATACGGGTTAATCTCAATCAGAGCCAGCACCATCGGAGGAATGAGAGCGATAATAAATCCGATATAGGGGACAAAATTCAAAACAAACATTAACAACCCCCAGAGCCAGGGATCCTGAACCCCGATGATGAGGAGTGCTATACCAAATCCCAGACCGGTCACAAAATTCACTTTTGTACGGATTATTACATATTCAATGACTACAGAACCAAATTCAGTCATCCGGCTGGCTAGTTCCTGACGGTACGAACCAAGGATGGTGTTGATCTTTTGAGAGAATACTGTTGCCTCCAAAAGCAGGAACAGGGTTGTAAAAAGCACGATGAAAAGAGCAGATATCTGTCCGATAAAGGATGTGACCATTTCAGGAGAGATAACCCCGAGTGAACCGGTCATCTGACTGGCCGGAATGAGAGTAGAGACTTTTATCCCGAATTTAGAGAGGGTTGCATCAATCTCGTCGATATTGGAATGTATCCCTTCTTCTATCCGGGGAATATGCTCTATAAGAGGTGATACCGAGAGCACCACCATCGCCACAACACCAATCAGACAGCCAAGAAAGATAAGGAAGGAGAGATATCCGGACATACGGGGAGCGAATCCACGTTTTTGAAACCACAGCGAAACAACAGAGAATATTACCGCAGCAAATACTGATAATAAAAACGGTCCGATAAATCCCCCGGCCATTCGAAGCCCGGCGAGGATGATAAAACAGCAGGCGGTCAGGAAGATTATCCGATCGCTCTGGGGAAGATTTTCAAGAGAAACCATAGTATAGAGACGATTGGGAGCTGTATAGTTCTTTTCGTATGAAAAGGGTTATGAGCTGGGAAAGAGATTATTGACTTACATAATCATCATCGGTTCATGCCTGAGGGGTTGGGCTGAACCGGATGCTCTTCTGACTGGTGAATTATGGGGGATTCACATGGATGGTATCGCCATACTTGGATTGTTCTGTCTTATTTCAGCAGTAATCACGTATGGTCTTGGCATTTTTGTCTATGCGAAGAACCCTGAATCCAGAGTGAACCGCCTCTTTCTCATGGTAACTGTTGGTGCATCATACTGGGCCGTTGGTGAATACCTGATATGGAGTATCAACAGCTATGAAAATGTTCTGTTCTGGCTGAAAGCAAGCTCATGCTGGACAGTTGTCATTGTGATGTGCATTCATTTCATCCTCTGTTTTGCCGATCATCCGGTATCACGCAGGGAAAATCGTGTATACCTTCTCATGCTCCTCTATGTACCGGCAATCATCCTGGCCGGGGTGAATTTTTTCACGGATCATATCTTTACTGTCGGATACTCACCCAATTTCAGGTATTATTACACCCCCTCAATCGGGGACCCGATTTACACCGCTGCCACGATCTATTTCCTTGCCGTTCTCTTCTGGGCGATCTACGTTGGGTTGCAGGCACGAAG
>CAYWHV010000358.1:0-3110 GCA_964458045.1 uncultured Methanospirillum sp. | reverse complement strand
TCAATATAATATGGTGTTGCACTAACAATATCATATCCTTTATTCATCTCACGATAGAGTGTATAAAGAAGTTCAAATGGATAATCGGTTTTATTGATTTCAATTTCATAAATAAAATCACCTATTGCAAGATCTATGCCTGATAATATTGCACAATCTGCCCCATGCCTCCATCTTAATGTAATAAGAGTGATTTTTGAATTAATTTCATTTGTAGCCTGACGGACTATGGTATTTGTATTATCTGTACTTCCATCATCTACAACAAGAATTTCATAATTCTCAAAAACACTATTGAGATATTGATCTATATCCTCACCTCCCGGAATATTAGGCGCATAGATTAAGTGCCTCTAAAATTTCCCTGTTTTTCTTACTGACTTCAGATTGCATGATTTCTCCCCGAGATAGTTCAAATAATTTGATCTTTTCGAGTTCAAGAAGTAATTTTTCGACCGAATAATGTTTCGCAAGTCCGGACATTTTCATATGCATCTGAAGCCTCATCCGAATGATAAGAGCTATGAATACCATGAACAGATACCCTTTCACTGAATCCTCTCGGCGTGCATTGAGAGGTAATGTTTCTAAGTCATTTTTCATCCGAAGGAAGCATTTTTCAACGGCATCTCGTTGACGATATGTGGTCAGACATGAAAGCCAGTCCATCTCCCCGCTATAAAAAAGGATGAATCTTCCCATTCGGTTGACCCGTTGTGTCACTGCTTTCTGTTTAATTGAGACCTCAAACTGTCCATCAATAAACTTCCAATTCAGATATCGGGCATATTTTTTTGCTATTTCCTGAACAACAGTTTCCGGTTTTCTCCAGTTTTGTGGCCGACATTGTTTGAGTTTTTCCATTGAGTTATATAACTGTTGGTAAAATGAATCCCGTTCATCCTGTTCTCTTTTAGGGTCATAAAAACAATATCCCTTGACATTAAGGATTCTGGGTCCATTTTCTAGATCAAATTTATGCTCTAACAATACTGGCATTGCAAATATTGGTCCCTTCTCGTGTTTTTGTAGATATTCAGCTTGCTTAACTTTATTTTGTGCTTTACTCATCAATTCCTTAACTGAAGTTAGTTGAATTGTAGCTGGAATGATGAATGGAATTTTTTCGCTGATTAACTCTGCAAGAGTGCTTTGCGAAAAAAATCCCCTATCCATAACTAAGCGAAATTGTTCTGATCCTGCATCCTTTAGCCGAATGATAGTATTTTTTAGTGTTGAAATATCGGCAATACTCCCCGGATATATATCATAACGAACAGGTATTCCCTTCTCCTTGTCAACAACAAGGGAGAGATTTATCTGAGGAAGGCCGTTATTATCTCGATTATATCCATATTCGAGATATTCTAGAAGTTTAGAAGAACTTGACAAACTGGTGATGTCGTAGAGAAGAGTTGCGTTTGGTTCGATGTGAGCTGCAAATCGTTCCATGAACGCTTCAGGGATGTTACTTTGACCAATATTTGATAGGAACTCGCTGATTCGCTGTCCACTAAGAGGTAACTTATTATTATTGAGCCAGAGAGAGGAACCTTCATACCAAGACTGGACATTTGACATTGCAGTGGGACGAAGGATTCGATTATAAACGAGGGATAAGAGCGTATCTGTTTCTAATTCGTTTAAAAATTCTTCAAGAGTCGCCTGGATAGAGAGTTCCTGAGTGATATTTTGAAGAGGGATCAGACTTCCATGAACATACGCAGCTTTTGGGGCAGAAGATGCTGAAATCCGTGCAGGAATCATTTCGTCACTGCGGACCCTGACCGGCTGCCCATCTATGTTTTTCCCTAAGTACTTCGACTTGTGACGGATCTGTTTTTTCTCCTTATCATAATACGGAGTGTCTTCGTACCAATACTCTTTCCCATTAATTTTCTTGATACGTATGGTGGACTTCATTTCTGCCACTATAATATAAGCGCATAAAATATTTAAATTTAATTGTTAACAAAACATAAAATAATCATATTTAGAAAGAATATTTTGAATCAAAAATAGGAGATTAATTTTTTCAATTTACTTATGTGCTTATGGGTCGGGAAGTGAGGTTTTACATCGCATCCCGGTCCATGAAGATGGACGGGACTTGAGAATCATCAGCCAGAAGATGCATGGATACCATCATTGAGGAAAGATAGAACCCTCCGGTTCAAATACGTTGAATATCTTATCTACTCTTATAGGTGGTTGCGATATCCGGCACTCCTGACTCATCCAGTCAATTAAAAAAACCGTCATCTCTTCTGCACAAGGCCGGTGTTTTTTTCCCCGGTCTTGGAAGCCTTCTGAATTATAACCCGCTCTGGCTTCGAAGCGACCTGATGGCAGGAGCTGTGGTATTTGCCGTTCTCATCCCATCCAACCTGGCCTATGGAGAACTTGCCGGGTTTGTGCCGGTTGTCGGATTATATGCCGGATTTGTCGCGATGCTCATATATGCAATATTCAGCAGCTCACGTCAGATTATTGTAGGCCCGGAATCTACTACCGCTATTCTGCTGGCTACGACCATCGCACCCATGGCCGGGGGTGATTATGCCCGGTTTACCTCTCTTGCTGCTACTCTTGCCATCATTATCGGAATCATCTGCATTCTGGCCGGGCGTTTCAGACTCGGATTTGTATCAGATTTCTTCTCAAAACCCATTCTTACAGGATATATCACCGGCACGTCCCTGATTGTCATCGCCAGTCAGCTGGGAAAACTTCTTGGCATCAGTCTTTCCAGCGATGATATCATTGAAAAGATGGTTGAACTCGTGACAAAACTGGATCAGACTCAGTATATCACTCTCGGTTTGGGCATCGCGATAATCATCATTCTCCTGCTATTCAGGAGATATCAGCCGGCGTTGCCCGGGCCTCTGATCATGATCATTGTGGCAATCATCCTCTCCACCGTCTTTCATTTTGAGGAACATGGTATTGCCATTGTTGGAAACATTTCCAGTGGTCTTCCTACTCTTCAAATCCCGCTGATCAGCCTTTCAGATCTACAGACCCTGATTCCGGCAGCATTTGCCATATCCATCATACTCTTTACCGATGGAACACTCACGGCACGGGTGTTTGCAAAAAAGAATCAT
>CAYWHV010000357.1:0-3124 GCA_964458045.1 uncultured Methanospirillum sp. | reverse complement strand
GGGCGGTATTGATGAGATGAATGGCATGGTCATCATTGCCGAGGAGCAGACCGGTGGCATTGGCAGAATGGGAAGGGCCTGGGTCTCCCCCACCGGTGGTATCTGGGTGACGATCATTCTGCAGCCCCAGATCCCGATTGAACAGCTCTTCATGCTCACCCTGGCAGCATCGGTCTCCGTGGCCCGTGTCCTGCGCAAGATGTACGATATCGGGGCCCTCATCAAGTGGCCGAACGACATCATCATCGGTGATAAGAAAGTTGCCGGAATTCTCCTTGAACTCGGGGCTGAAGGAAATAAAATTGAATATTGTCTGATAGGCATCGGTATTGATGCAAACGTGAACCTTGAGTCATTAAACCAGACCATCAGAACCACCATGACCTCCATCAGCCAGGAAGTAAACCAGGATGTGGACCGTGCCGTTCTTCTGGCTGCAATCCTGAAAGAGTTTGAGAACCGGTATGAGATGATATCCCAGGGAGAGTTTGATGCAGTCATCAGGGAATGGAAGAACTTCTCCTCAACGATAGGACGCCGGGTCAGGATCGTCACCCTGAGGACTCACTTTGAAGGCGAAGCGATTGACATTGATCCAAACGGGGCGCTCGTCGTCAAGAAAGATAACGGGAAGATAGAACGGGTCATAGCAGGCGACTGCATCCATATTTAAAAATGGCCGGGAATTATCACCGATCAATCATCATCACTCATACCACCCTTTTTATCGCGATGACCGCGGTCTTCTCCTGGATCTCAATACCCTTTATTCCGGTACCAATTACGCTTCAGACCATGGCAGTGCTCCTGACCGGCACGATCATGAAACGGTATGCAGGTATCCCGATGGCCCTGTATCTTCTCCTTGGAGCCATCGGCCTTCCAATATTTCATAATGGAACCGCGGGACTTGGCGTGCTTCTCGGACCCACCGGAGGATACCTGATCGGGTTCATTCCAGCAGCAATCCTTGTTGGTCTCTGCTATGAGCAGGCAGAAGAAAAGAACCAGGTTGCAGGACTTGCCCTTGGAACCCTGGTTATCTACCTCTTTGGTCTCTCATGGCTCATCATATCAGTACCGATGAACATGCTAGCAGCCATCACCGCCGGGATGCTGCCATTTCTTCCCGGTGACATCATCAAGGCGGCAGCAGCATTTCTTATCACCCGGCGAATCCTGCCCTATACCACGCGGCTTTCAGACCAATGATAGAGATACGATCTGTCAGGGCAGGCATACTCTCCATTCCTTCCTGCTTGATTCGTCCCGGGATCTGTACAATCGCCGGTCCCAATGGAGCAGGAAAAACCACTTTTTTAAAACTCCTCTCAGGTATTCTTCCCCCCGGGAGTGGCACGGTCAGAATTGACGGAAAAGAACCTTCCGCATGCACAATTGGATGGGTCGGGGAGTACCCGGACCGGAACATCCTCTTTCCACGGGTGTATGATGAACTGGCAAGCCCGCTTCGGTTTACCTGGCAGCCCTGTGGAACTGTTGATCAGCGGGTCAGAAAATGCGCTGATGATCTCGGTATTACCCACCTGCTTGACCGTGATATGCATGGGCTCTCGGGCGGTGAACTCATCCTGGTTGCATTCGCCTCCGCATGTATCGCATCGCCTGACCTGCTCATCCTTGATGAGACCGACTCTCATCTTGACGAACACTTCTGCCGCCATCTTGAGGACTTTATCAGGAAGTCCAAAATCAGGTACGTTGTCTTCACCACCCACCGGCCTGAACGGATGGCGATTGCAGACGAGATGATTCGGCTTGCCAGGGGAGAGGTGATCGATCATCTCTCTCTCATGGAGGAGTCCGGACATTCATATCCCGATCACCTGAGCAGTCCGTGGTTCTGGAGAGAGGTCCTGGGTTCCGAGCCGGAAGGAGGCGATGCATGAATACACCCCGGATCAGGCTCTCCGAAGTTGGCAGGAAGAGAGGTGCATTCATCCTCAGCGCAGATGCAGAGTTCGAGCCCGGTGTCCATCTGCTCACAGGACGGGTGGGATCAGGCAAGACCACGCTTGGGGAGATCCTGGCAGGAATTGGTGAGCCGGACTTTGGAACCATCCAGTGGACCGGGGAGAGGAGAGTCATGCTCCTTCAGGATACCAGTTATCACATCAGCACCATGACCGTGCAGGAAGAGGCAGGAAGCTGGCACGGAGATGCCGCGAACATCATCGGGCTTGCCGGACTGACCGGAAAGGAGCATGCAGATCTCTTTACACTCTCAAGGGGAGAAGTGCGAAGACTTGAGCTTGCTGCCATCCTCACCGGGCAGTATGATCTGATAGTCCTTGATGAGCCGTGGGCCGGACTTGATGAAGAGGCACGACGATGGGTCAGGCAGCTTATCGATAGGCATGCCCATGCGATCATCGTGATCATCAGTCATGACCTCACCTCCCTTCCCCGGATAGATCAGCTCTGGGAGATGGATGGCGGTGTGCTGAGGCAACTCGGGCAGGTCCCTGCATGCCTGGAATCCTGGAACCTGGCACCACCACTTATCAGGTACCTCCTTGGCAAAGGAGTCCGGCCATCCGGTCTCTCGCGGGAAGAACTCGAGGAGGCAGTATGCAGGATCCACGGATAAGACTGGTCGCAACTATCCTGCTCTCTGCCGCGGCCTGGATCTCCCTTCCCGGAGCAGTCCTTGCGGTCCTGTGGTGGCTGGTCTGTGGAAAGGCACAAACATCAATTCAGACGATCCGATCCCTCATGCTCATCCTCATGGTTCCGGCAGTGATGGGACTTGCTGCCGTCTGGTCAGGTGAGGACGGGTTTTCGTATGTTATCAGGATCACCGCTGTTCTCATCATTGCGTCATGGATGTATGCCGAACGGTATCCCGGAGAACTCCTCGATGTCGGCGTATGGTTTCTTGGAACAAAAACCGGATTTGATCTCGGACTTATCGGGGAGCTGAGCATGTCTTCTCTTGATACCCTTGCACGGGAGACGGACCGGATATCAGTCGCCCTCCGCCAGAAAGAGACACGGCTCTCCCCACGGATGATTCCCGCTGTCTTTTCAGGCATTCTCATAAGGCAGCTGAACCTGGCACATGAACGGGCCATCCTTCTGACACTCCGGGGATACACCAGGG
>CAYWHV010000356.1:0-3124 GCA_964458045.1 uncultured Methanospirillum sp. | reverse complement strand
AGGCCCCATCGTGCTGGTCCGGCAAACCGTGTAAAGCATGTAAAGAAGTTATCAATCTCAGTGTCCGCACAGGCACAGATCTTTGTTGATGAGAGGCGGGTGTGAGATAATTTATTCATAATCCATGATACAAGACGAAGAATGAGACATTTCATGGGGACCGGGTACCGCATGGCAAGGAAGGGAATGAAAAGGAAACTTAAGAGGAAGATCCAGGCAGCGATAATAAGGATGATAAGGCTGGTGCTGAATGTGCTCCAGATCTCCTGTGTCATCAGCATGATGATGGCCCCCATTCCGGTCAGGATTATGCCATCTAATACCCGCTCCATGATGACTACCGCTGTGGCATCTCCTACCTTCACACCGGCCCGGTAGAGCTCATGGACCCTGACCGGCTCTCCTCCGGCCTGACCCGGGGTTATTGTTCCGGCCAGTAATCCTGCAAGGACCATGTTCAGGGAGTAGAAAAATCCGACCTGGTACCCGAGTGATCGGGACATGAGGACAATCCGAAGGCCCCAGAGTGCCAGGGCCAGGATACGAAAACCGATAGCCAGAATAAGGAAGAGAAGATTAAATGAGAGAATATATCCAATCGTCTCTTCAGTGAACGTGGCTCCAAATACGATGATGATGACAGATAAACTGAATAGAAGTGATATTGCAAACAGTCCACGGGATGAGAGTTTCACTTCATTCTCCTGATTTGGATACCTTCCGGAAGTGTCATGAATACGGCTCTTGAATAAACCTTCTATGTAAGGGGGTAGCAGTATATGATGATATTGGAGCTTTCGTACGCCAGCATGTAAATGATATCATGATATCTGTTGTAATTCCTGCATATAATGAAGAGAAAAGAATAAAAAGAAGTCTTGAAGCATTATCTCATCAGACCGTCCCCCGTGATGATTACGAGCTTATCGTCGTTGATGGCGGCTCGCATGATAAAACATGTGAGATTGCCCGGGATTATGCTGACATGGTCTTTGTTCAGGAGTCTGACCGGGTCGCAGGGGCAAGAAATGATGGGTTTCGTCGTGCCCGATCCAACCTGGTTGCGACAACCGATGCAGATAGTATTGTGGCATCAGACTGGGTTGAGCATGCCGTCAGATCTTTATCAGATCCTGGTGTTGTTCTCTCCTTTGGCCCGGTCACACCGATTGAAAAGAATGATATCAACAAACGGTATGCCCTTCTTTTTAACGGGCTCATAAAATTCGGTGCTCACTCGAAACTCTACTATTATACCCTGGGATGCAATACGGCTTTCCGGAAAGATGCTCTCCTCAAAGCAGGAATGTATCGGATCATGGATGCCGGAGATGACCTGGAGATTGCTGTCCGGATGCGGAAGATGGGTAAAGTGAAATTCGCTCCTGATATGAAAGTCGGGTTTGATTTCCGCCGGTACCATGAGTTTGGATTTTGGAATACCCTGTATGAGTGGTATTATATCGTCCTCCAGGGTGGGATATCGGATAAGTACTCCTACACCCGGCGTGAATATCATGATGACGGTCTCATGCAGGGGAAGTGATCCCATCATGAACCAGTGAACTCAAATTATCTCATGCAAAATTATTATCAATGAAATACACGTCCGGAACCTGTGGAAGGATCTTTTACCTCCATATTGAACATGGTGAAGACCCGATACAGACTATTCATGCATTTGTCAGGGAACATGAGATCAAGGCAGGTATCATTCACTTCATTGGAGCAGTCAAGAACGCGAAGCTGGTAACCGGCCCTGAAGTTGATCATCTCCCTCCGGTGTATCACACAGAATCTGTTGTTCTGGCCCACGAACTTATCGGGACGGGTTTTATCAGAACCGGTGATGATGGTCCTGCAATTCATCTCCACATTTCTGCAGGAAGAGGAGATCAAGTCCTCACCGGATGCCTCCGGGGAGAAGCCGAGGCATTTATCCTTGTCGAAGCGATGATCATCGAGTGCATGGGAATGAATATTTCGATGATTTATAACAAAGATACCGAACTGATGCTGCCTGATCCGAAATAGGCGGATTTTTCACTCAAATCCAGGTCTTTTCACACCAATTCTGCTCTTTTTCATGGCGATCTCAAACCCGTGACTGATTAGCCATTCCCGTGAATGCCCGGTATTATGGATGAACACCTCGATGAGATCGTCCTGCTCATCTATGTCACAGTACAGTCTGAATGAATCGATGATCTTCACCATCAGACCTGCATCGGTTCCATACCTGACATGCTTCTCATAGCTCATGCCATAATACTGGGCCTGGAACAGCTCGGCTGATCTCACATAGATGGCATTGGTTCCCCCTCCCCGGCCCGGAGCAATGGCAAGATCCCCCCCTGATGTGAGGAGGGAAAGGATGGATGACCGGTCTGCAAGGGCCAGATCTGCCATGACAATTGCCAGAGGTTCATCATTTCCTTCGCAAAACCCGTTTATTGTTTCATTAAGTCCTTCCTCGAGGATCCTGACCGGAACGTCGTCAAGTTCGACTGGTGCGGTTGCAAGGATAAGTGGGGAACAGCCTGCAGTTTGTACGGCATCGACCACATCCCGGAGCATCATAAAAGCAAAGGCTTCCCGTTCCTCATCGGTAAGTATACAGGAGAGCCGGGTCTTTGGTTGTATGGGTTTATATGGAATGACAACTGGTATCCGCATCTATGAAACAAACGTTACCATCAGAAATGGAAAAAGGGATCGGCATATGCCTGCCGGTTCAAAACCACCATAAGGATCTCATGCACACAACTCTGGTACCATGTCACCGGTAATTACATATTCGCGGAATGTTTTTCTGCCTCTCACCTTTGTCTGCAGAAATGCCTGCGGGTACTGTATCTTCCGACGCCCGCCCGGAGAGGGGTGTGTTCTTTCACCTGAAGAGGTTATTAGAATACTAAAGCGCGGAGCTGAAGCCGGGTGCACAGAAGCACTCTTCACTTTCGGAGAACATCCTGAAGAAGTGGCAGGATTTATGCCTTTTCTTGAGAGGTACGGGTACTCATCCATCCTTGAATACTGTCATGCCATGGCTGAAGAGGCCCTTCGTCTGGGTCTTCTCCCTCATACCAATGCCGGAATTATGACCGCTGATGAGATGAGGTAT
>CAYWHV010000355.1:0-3124 GCA_964458045.1 uncultured Methanospirillum sp. | reverse complement strand
ACCGCTAAAGTCACTCTACGATTTCGCATCGTTGTATAGAGCGTAATATATCTGTTTTCGGCAATTCAATTTTGACCCATTCGGGTAACCAAAAAATGACCCATCCCTAAGGCAATCGTCGTTAATTTTAGTCCTCTCTCCTTCGATAACTAGTCCCACTCATGTTAAGAATAACGGCATGATGAGTGATTCTATCCAGTAAAGCAGCAGTCAATGTTTTATCATGAAAAATTTTCACCCATTCAGAAAACATTAGGTTGGATGTAACCACAGTGCTATGTGTTTCATACCTGGCTGCTAGTAATTGAAAAAGCAATTCGGCGCCCTCTAAATCAAAGGAAATATACCCTAACTCGTCTATGATTAAAAGATCAGCTTGTTTTAATTTTTTAATCAGGACTGTAAGTCGGCTCTGTTTTTTAGCTTCATAGAGTTCGTTGATGAGCATAGCAGCCGTGCGAAACTGAACCTTATACTCATTTAAGCACGCCTGAACACCCGTAGCAATTGCACAATGGGTCTTTCCTGTACCGGAATTCCCGATGAGAATAAGGTTTTTCCTCTCTTTTAAAAAGGCGAGAGATTGAAGAATGGGGATTGAACTTCGTCCATCATCAGGTAATGCCTCTAAGTTTAGATCTTCAAATTTTTTTAAGGTAGGAAAACCTGCTTGTTTCAATGTCCTCATTTGTCGGTTTGCTTTCCTGGATTGAAATTCCGCCATTAGAGCCTCTTTTAAAAAGGCATTAATAACCGGATTTTCGGTATAACTTTTCTCATAAACGGTATAAACAGTAGATATATGCAGGATTTTACAGTACTCCTGCAAAGTCATTTCTGTCATAATCTATCATTTCCAATTTTTTTATCAAAAACCAGAAGATCTGGTTCGGGAATTTCAAACTCATTGATTTTCCAACCATCTATCTCAATCATTCGAGATTTAGGTTCAAATATAAGAAGCCTCAACAGATCAGGTGTTACAAACAGATCTCTCTCTTTGCACAATTCAAGAGCGTAAACTACAGCTTCTGGTGAAGAGTCACGAATCAACTCAAGAATTGGCAAGAATTCCTTGGGTTTATCGATGAAATGAATTTCAAAGAGGTTTCTAATTTCATTATCAAGAGAACGAAGTAGTTTAGAATGCCTGATTGCTCCAGGTTTGCGACTTAAAGTTTTGAGATAATGATCTGTTTGTAATGAATATTCTCCACGACCGGTTTTTCGAGAATGTACGGCAATAATTTTTTCATTGTCCATCATCTCAATTTTGTCAGCGTAAATTTTTACAAAAAGATTTTTAGCACTGTAAGAATCCGGGACCGAGTAGTAATTTTTGTAAATCTCAATAAGGTTGTACCGGTTTATGGAAGAACTACGAAGTTCATAATTCGAAAATTCCAGAGACGGAAGAGAGAACATGTGTGAACGTTCTTCTTCCAAAAGTTGTATTGGAACATTTGCTCTTCGATGAACTTTCTGATTATTCAATCCTTTCAAACAATGACTAAGATGGTCATTTGCTTGAATGAGAGAGTTGAAACGAATCTTTTCACTAAAGGCAGATTTTCTTACAACAGATACTGATCTTTCACAACTACCTTTTTCATGCGGAGATGCTGGATTGCATACTTGAGGTTTAAATTGATAATGAGTTGCACATAGAAGAAATCTTTTGTTGTACTGTTTTTTCCGGATGTCATAAATCGTTGTGGCATTATCATAAACAATAACCTGGGGAACTCCCCTGATTTCATTAAAAAAGTCTACGTGTGCCTGAATTACATCAAAAGTGCTTTGGTTCGAATACAGTTTTCCAAACCGATATTGACTATAATTCAGGGTAAAAATCGCAAGTGATACTTTTTGGAGGATATTATCTAAAATAATATCCACATATCCCCAGTCAAATTCAGCCCGGTATCCTTCAGGTGGATCTTGTAATACAAAGACTTCTCGATGATGGTGACTCTTTTTCCAATCCCGAATGATAATTTTTATCGTTGAGTAACTTAC
The DNA here is from genome assembly GCA_964458045.1 of uncultured Methanospirillum sp. Taxonomy (GTDB): domain Archaea; phylum Halobacteriota; class Methanomicrobia; order Methanomicrobiales; family Methanospirillaceae; genus Methanospirillum. The sequence continues at coordinate 1,105 of CAYWHV010000355.1, read as the reverse complement.
TTGAAATCCTCGCCCTTGTATGAGATGGTGGATCTCAACTCCTGATAATCTTTGTTTTCGTGGTCGTTCACGATTTGTCTCAAGATAATTATGGACTATTCCAATTAACTCTTCATTAACAACCCTTTTGGGTTGATGGATTTTTCGTATTTCTGGTTTTAATTCTTCCAAAATCCCTTCCTGAACATTTTCGATGTTCCGTAAATACTTACGAACGGTGTTGCGGGACAAACCTAGTACACGTGATACTTCTCTAATTGAGCCTAGTTTCTCATACAGATGCTGAATCTGATTGATATCAGACACAGAAATCACCTCCAACCACCTGTTGATGGCAGAAGTTACGACGATTACCTTAGGGTGGGTCAAAATTGAATTATCTTTTATTTATATAGGTGGATCACTTTTGGGTTGCCAGAAACATATGAATAATACTGAAGAAATTTTTCCTTCAACTCTTCACATCAAATATCTTGGATAATCTGGATTACATCCTTTTGATTGTCTGATAATATTGTTATAAAAATCAGAATTGGAGGATTTATCTTCAAGGGTTTTTATTTCTGTAACAAGAACGTCTATAATTTTATTAAACAAGTTGCGTCTCTTATTTATGTAATCATCAGTACCTTGATAATAAATATCCATATAATCCGAACAGAATCAACCAGTCTTAATTTCTCAATGAGTGCTGATAAACCCTCGTATTGTAGTTGTGTAATGAGATTTTACTGTCATTAAATTTATTAAATCTCCTAATGCATTGGAACCGATGAGTTATCCTGATGGCTATAGAATAGTTAGGGCGTTTCAGAATACTAATTAGCCCATAATAAGGAAGACCTAATATCCTCTGTACAAAGACAATCCAATATTTTATTCCCCCCTGATGCCCTTATGTTCAAAGAAAGCTCTTTGAATATGTATTCCAAGATACATTCTTGACAAAGTAATTCATAGCAACAATTATCATTAGGCCAAAATGGAGTAATTTTTTAGGATAAAAAACTATTTCCCTCTCTTTGAACAATTAAGTAATCCTTAATAGTTCGTTTTTCATACAAGGTCTAGTGAACTGGTTGGATCAAACTTTCGTTCATAGTTG
>CAYWHV010000354.1:0-3129 GCA_964458045.1 uncultured Methanospirillum sp. | reverse complement strand
TTAAAATTCAAAGAAAATATTGGGGTTTATCGTTATGTGTCATCGGGAATCCAGGGGGTATGACCGCTCGATATTCCAGGTAAACCAGGTTGAGAGATACCGGCTACAAAATATTTAATTCCATACGGGATAGGGCGTTTCACATGGCTCACCTGGCTTCCTGATTTCGATATCGCTCTTCTGGTAATATATGTCAATGAACCATAAAACCCTGTGGTACATGACCTATACTTTCATATTATCTCCTGCTGACGATCTCTCATGCAACGTCATCCAATCATACCCGTTTCCTCACATTTCACCCGGAGGATTGCGAGTATCCTCTTCTTTCTGTGCCTCACAAGCCTTGTTTTCATCCCGACCGCCGCTGATGACCAGGCACAAGGGCCCGTATCATGTCACATCCTTGCAGTGAACGACTTTCACGGACAGATTGGTCCCGGACAGAAAATGAATGGATCTCCGGCCGGGAGTATACCGGTTCTTGGCGGATACCTCTCTGATGCAATTGATACATACGGAGCGGATACCACTATCATCGCCCTTCCGGGTGATATGACCGGAGCATCACCGGCAGAATCAAACCTTCTCCTTGATGAACCGGCGATACTCTTCTTCAACCGGTTTGTAACCGGCGACTGGAAGAAACCGGACACAACAGAGACAACGGGAGTCAGAGTCATTGGAACCCTGGGCAACCATGAATTTGATCGCAACCTCTCCGAATTACAGCGACTTATCAACGGAGGCAATGAAGGGACGAACATCACCCACCTTGTTGATCCCTATCCTGGAGCACTCTGGCCGGTTGTTGCTGCAAATGTCTTATGGAATGGAACGGAAAACCTCTTCCTTGAGCCTTATATTATTGAGGAGATAGATGGCATCCCGGTCGCATTCATCGGGGCTGTGACTGAGGTAACCGGTGAGATATCTGAACCAATGAATGTCGAACCGGTCACTTTTATCGATGAAGCAGATGCAATCAATGCCCAGGTCAGAGCCCTTCAGGAACAGGGGATTCATGCATTTGTGGTTCTCCTGCATGAAGGAGGAGCCCAGACTCCATATGATGGACCGACACAGGAGACCGGGGATCTGTCAGGCAGGGTTGCATCGATTGTCATGAGACTGGATAAAGACGTAGACGTGGTGTTATCGGCCCATTCACATGAATTCACAAACCAGTATTTGCCAAACGCCGGCGGGAAACCGACCCTCGTGACCCAGGCATATTCATACAGCTCAGCATTTGCTGATGTGACTCTTGAGCTGGATACTGAAACACAGGATATCGTGAACAAGAGTGCAACCATTGTCACCGCATATGCAGATCAGGGTCCCGGACTCACACCGGATGAGAACTCCCAGGAACTGCTCGATGCAGTCAATAGCACCGTTGCACCGCTCATAAGTGAGGTTATCGCAACGACAGACATTCCTCTCACCAGAACTCCGGAGACAGATGGAGAATCACTGCTCTATGATATCGCAACCGATGCACTTCGGTGGGATATGCAAACAGAAATGAGTATCCTGAATATCGGGTATCTTCGTGCAGACATCAATGCCGGAGAGATTACAACCGGCGATGCCTACTCAGTCATGCCATTCCATGACCAGATCTACTCAGTACAAATGACTGGGCAGCAGATCAAAGACCTGCTCAATCAGCAATGGACACGGACCGTAAAGCCTGACCATCTCCTGCAGATATCCGGGTTTTCCTACTCCTATGATGAATCCAGGGATCCATCAGACCGGGTGATCAGTATCACCATTGACGGAAAAGAGATGGATATGAACGCAATTTATTCGGTAGCAACAACAGACTTCCTGACTCAGGGAGGAGACGGTTATTCTGTGATGAAAGAAGGGACACTGGTTGCATATGGAGCGCTTGATGTCGATGAATTTATCACCTATCTCAAGTATATTCCGTCACCGATTCATGAACAGACCGGAGGAAGAATCAACCGGGTAGATAGCGGTATTGAGCAGGAATGAGAGAGGAATAATCTCACTCATCTCTACCCAAAATCTTTTTTTTATCCGAAAAATTCCTCGATGAACTCAGTTAATTTCTTTGACAGGTTCCCTTTTGTCTTTCCCCTTCTTCCTTTCTTTCCTTTTGATGGGGCCGGTTTCGTGAGATTTTCAAAAAACCCGGGGAACATCATGACAGATATGGTTTTTCTCACATACTGCCTCCGTACCCTCTTTACACGAACCAGCCGGGGGAAGAAGGTCCCTTTCATCTGTTCCAGTGAGGATACCCATCGCATCTCATCAATGAGCGAGATATCAAACCTCTTCAGGATCAGTGCCTCAAGTGAAAACACCGGTGGGATGATGGCGAGAGCAGTGGTCATCCGGGGAAGGCACACCGGAAGAGAGCGTGTATGACACACTGGCAGGAATACCAAATCACAATTCCGGGCTGCAAGAATTGGTATGGCTCCTGTGGAAATCCGGAATGGCAGGTTCATGCAGAATGGGAGAGGAATAACCGGAATCGCTACCCGTTCCCGCTGTACCCGTCTTCGTTTCAGGTGCCTGACCGTATGAACCGGTGCTGACAGGAGAAACACCATTCTTGTCGGTAAAATACAGCACGGTGGGTGGGGTGCCAGCAGAGGACGTGCAGACTGATTTGGATAACAGAATGGGCAAAGTCCGGGATACGTACAGAACCAGTGATCAGGATCAACCGGGCAGGAAACAAGGGAGAGGAATGCATGTTCTGACCGTTCAAACCAGCCGGAGAGGATATCTTCAAGTGACCCATTCCTATCCGGTGATACAGAAAAAATGCTCCTCATCGGATACGGAATCCGGTCAGGAGAAGGAACATAAGACCGATAGAACCTGGTTCTTCGACTGAAAACCTGAACGGGATCACACCCGTCCATTATCATGATGCAAAGAAGAGTTCTGATATCGGAAAGCAGGGACATTCTATCTTCTTCATCGGTCCTCACCTGCTCCTGCGATACTGCAAAAACCCGGACCGAACTGTCCGGACCGACAAAGACAGAACGGGGGGACAGGCTGAATGGAGAAAGACCCACCCTACTCATGGAGAGAAGGGCGGAGAGAAGATTTGTACATGCAGCAACCCGGTATCTG
>CAYWHV010000353.1:0-3132 GCA_964458045.1 uncultured Methanospirillum sp. | reverse complement strand
GGATGCCGGTTTGAGATAGACGTTCCCAAGGGAAAGTACAGAAAAGATAGTTAAGTAAAAAAAAATTATATTTTCCTTCCATTCCAACTATCGGTGACTGCTGAGTCGGTTAATTCTGTTGTATACGTGCCATCAAAAGCAAGTCCGTCATCGCTGAGAATAAACTTAAAATTACCCGATTCAACCCATGTTCCTTTCAGTATTCTGCCATCTTCAGTAACTATTCCATCAATCAGCCCAGGCTCATCCGAATCAAGGTCAAAAGGAACATATGAACCGGAGAGTGTGGTACCATTCTGCGTGAGAGTATAGGTTTTACTTCCGGTTTTCCATGTACCGGTCCAGGTATTTTGTGCATCGGTTATCGCTCCTTCTCTTGTCCCATTTATCGTGTAGGTGAAGGGTTCTTCAATAATCCCTTCCTGGTTGACCGTTCCGGTACCGGAAAATGACTTTCCATCATCTGCAAGAATGAAAGAAAAGGTTCCTGATTCAGACCAGATGCCAGAAAATATGCTGCCGTCTTCTGATAATGTTCCCTTGAGAAGACCTGGATCACGGGCTGTGATATTATCCGGAGTATAACTGCCAGCAATGAATGAGCCATTCTGAAGGATAAGAAGTGAATATTCATCCGATGCCCAGGATCCATTCCATGAGTTTTGAGTGAGAATATCTATACCTGATTTTTGTTCGCCACAGACCATGGAAGAACTCCATAGAAGTATTGCCATAACAAGGCCAGCAAGAATTACGGTTTTCATATCAATAAATCTCCCCTGTTTATCATACTCACCTGATAGAAGGATAATGTTTTCGCCAATCACCGGGTTTTTCCCGGACAGACATCGTGAATCTGGGTCAGTGTGGATTCTGATAAAAAGAAAAAAAATTGATATTAGAAGTAAAACCCAAATTGCCCGGTTGCTATAGGTATGTCTTCACCATTCGGATTATAAGAACCATAGGTAGTGCCCTGTTTCATTTAAGCAGGTGTATAGAGAGGTTATTACCTGTGTGCGTTCCATTTTTTCTTCTCCCGGTATTCATTCGCAAGTTGACTTATCCCTTTGTATCGAATCTTTTCAAACCGTTTTAATCCGATTTCTGCTTTACCTCTCTCAAATGCGGCCTCTTTGAGCAATTTTTTATACCGCTCAAGGCGACCTGCTGATATCTGCCCCTCTTCAATTGCTTTCCTGACAGCACATCCCGGTTCCTGTTCATGGGTACAGTCTGTAAATCTGCACCCCCTGGAAAGGTTCGCAATATCATCAAATGCATCATGAACCGACTCTTCAGCAGTCCAGATTCGAATCTCCCGCATCCCGGGGGTATCGATAAGACAACTTCCTGAGGGAAGAGAAACCAGGTGCCTGACCGTCGTCGTATGTCTCCCCTTTCCATCGTCCTCCCTGATGTCTCCCGTTTTCTGAACAGATGATCCGGTCAGGGTATTTATGAGCGTTGATTTTCCTACTCCTGATGAGCCAAGAAATATGACGGTTTTTCCTGGTGTAAGAAATGGTTCCAGTTGGCCAATGCCGGTATTATTCAAAGCACTGATCGAAATTACTGGAATTTCTCCAAGTTCAGTTTTGATCTGGGATAGTGCCTCCGACATATCATCACAGGTGTCTGACTTATTCATGATGATCACGGGTGTTGCTCCTGAACTCCTGACGATAAGCAGGTACCGCTCCAAGCGTGGAATACTGAAATCATGTCCTGGATCGGTGACGATAAAGGCGGTATCGATATTTGCAGCAAGGACCTGTTCACCTGCTGATTCTCCTGCACCGCCCCGTGACAAACAGTTCCTTCGCTCAAGAATGGCAACTATCATCTGCGATGCAGTCTCCTGATCCTGCAAAACTGCAACGAAATCTCCGACCACCGGGATGAGTTTTTTCGCTTTCATCGCTCCGGAAATGGGAAGGGATAATGTCTCGTTCGGTGTCATCACGTCATATCGCGTCTTATGGGCAGTAATGATCCTTCCAGGAATATAAGGGCCTTTGAAGGGAGAGAACGAACTCTCCCAGTTATCATCCCAACCAAGGGTGAGGAATGAATCGGTTGTAATGTCAGGAAGAGATGATGAATTATTCATAAAATAGGTTATATGGAAAGAATATAACTGATTTCTCATTTCATTGTTCATATTATCAAATCAAAAACCTATTATAAGAATATAAGCAATTAATTATATACTTCAGTGTTCAGTGTATCTGGCTTTGTATCGTACCTGGATCAGCGGCTACGCTCGTAAATGCCGGCAGTGGCCATCCATGATCATCATGGCACCATGGTACCTGTATGTGAGTCCTGGATACCATACGAACCAAATCAAAAAAAATTTCAGAGGGCGAAACATGAAATCGGTAATTATTTTTCATTCCCACTCCGGTATAACCCGGGGAGTTGCAGAAAAGATAGGTGAGCGACTTGGTGGAGACATGATAGAGGTAACTCCTGAAAAGGAATATTCAAGTCTGATGGTTGTTCCAAAAGGATGCTATCGGGCCATGAAGGGATTATCTGATAAAGTCAGACCTGATACCATTGATGTCTCCGGGTATGATCTGGTTATCATCGCTTCTCCAGTCTGGGCAGGGAAACCAACTCCGGTTATCAATGGAGCCATAGATGGCCTGACCGGATGCCAGGGGAAGAAGGTTCATGGGATACTGACCTGTAAGAGTGCGAAAAGTGGCAATGAGGCTCTTATCCCCTTTATGGCACTGATGAAAGAGCAAGGTCTTGTGGTTTCGGGTAATTCGGTTCTTGATAGTAATGACTCTGTTGATAACTCAGTAATTGATAAAATTGTGGCTGATATCAGATCAGATTGAGGAGAAGCATGAATACCACCATTTATTATTTTTCCGGGACTGGCAATTCTCTCTCCGTCGCCAGAAAAATCTGTGAAAAACTTGGAGATGCAGAACTCATCTCTCTTGTTTCACAGATGAAAACAGATGAGATTATTACAGCCCCCTCCGGAAGGGTTGGGATTGTATGCCCTGTGTATGATGCAGGAATCCCGGTTGTGGTACGTGATTTTCTCCATCGACTCAAAATCGGAGATGGATCGTATGTCTTTGGGATTGTCACCCTTGGAGGGACTGG
>CAYWHV010000352.1:0-3133 GCA_964458045.1 uncultured Methanospirillum sp. | reverse complement strand
AATGAAAACCGGGACCGGGAGATTGGAGGGATATTGGAGGCTATAGAATTCTTTGGTTTAAAAGAAGGGTTTATTCTGACCAACGATGAAGAGGATCTTCTGGTAATGGGTGAGGTTAGAATAATTATTATGCCTGTCTGGCGGTGGCTCCTGAACTATATTCCCGAGTAGAAATAATTATTGATTTGGAGTTTTCGTATGAGAACTGCCGGTTATCTGCATTATTGATACGATCCATAACACTAACGTATGATCTCGCTGACCCAGTGCAATGGGAAATGTGGTTAGAGGAGCTGAGAGGAATTATGCATGATATGTATGACAGGGCTTCCCACTATGCACATGTGGATGGGTCAATTCCAGTCCAGATCTTTGGAGAACAAGAATTTATGTGTAGCAGGAAATTTCCTCGTCCATTGTTTTGATCTATCTAGAGCTTAATATTGGGCCTTTTTATTTCATTTTTTCGCGAAAATTAAAAATAATCGTCCATGTCATCAGTAACTGGGTTTTTACAGAGAAATCGCCACAATCAGAAGCAAATATTTCGCGAAAATGGATCGCATCAAAGGGGCCAATAGTTTTCATTAACGCAGTAATTCTCCCTATTGGATCCGGGATGGGTTTTCTTCGTCATTTTGTATTCTCAATGAGCCATATTGTCCTGTTAATCTCCATTTTAGAGATATTGCTCCATTTTCATCGAACTGAGATTAAGCGAGCCTTGCACTTATATCATCAAAGACAGTTTTTGCCAAGCATAAGGAACCTTTGGATAACATAAAGTTGGTCATATGTTTGACACTTTTGCCAAGCAAATTATTATATAACGATTATATCATTCTATTGTCTATGCATGGGAACGTATTACAATATCTTACATTAGGTATTGTAGTCGGTTTATTGTGTATCTGTCCATCTCTTGCAGATACAACAGTAAATGGCGTCGTATATCAATGGGCTAACTGGAATAATAACGGTGTTCTCAATGGCCCACCATCAGAGTACACAATTTTCTCTGTTGATGAGACAGTACAGGTGACCTATCTCGATTGTTATCATTACAATAATGGGCATGGAGTTAGTTATCCGGGAACATTAACTCTGGTAAGTAATGATGGTGGTAGATATGGACCATTTCAGATGATAAGTTCAGAAAAAAACAATGTTATCTGGAATTATGTTCCATATGATGGAGAAATTATTCTTCCTCCCGGATCGTATACCGTATTGGATTCTGACCCAGATACCTGGTCGAATAATGCCGGATCAGAATATGCGGGATTTTTCGGAATTAAATGGAAAAAATCCAATTCAAAACCGGCGTCCACACCATCGACTCCTAGTGTCAGTCAACCGGGTACTGAATCAGATTCTCATGGATATCCTATAGTTATGGATTATACCACTACTTCAGGAGTTGATAGTAATTCACAACCAATTGATAGGAAAGAAATATTTTCTACATCTGACGATAAAGCACAATTCTGGGTGAAAATCGGTCCATTATATGGAGGAGAAGCACGAGAATTTGTTTTCTATTCTCCCAACGGTGACGAATTTTATCGTCATACTGCAAAAATAAATGATCCTGCTGATAGTGGATATGAATATTGGATAGACTACTATCCATCAGCACTTATTTACATCAAAGGGAAAGATGCAGCGAAACTCCCCGGGATCTGGATGGTTGATTTTTATCTGGATGGGGTTCTAATGGCATCAGATGATTTCAGCATTGAATCGCCATCAACTTCAGACACTGGGATCGGGATAACAACACCCATAGAGCCCCTTCCTCCAATTAGGGAACCACCAAAAATCCTCGATTATACTACCACGTCAGGTGTTGATAGTAATACTCAACCAGTTGACCGGAAGGATACATTTTCAACACAGGATAAAAAAGTTCAATTCTGGGTGAAAATTGGTCAGTTATATGGAGGAGAGAATAGAGAATTTATTTTTTATTCTCCTGACGGAAGTGAATACTATCGGGCACCTGGAACTGTGAAAGATCCTGCAGATAGTGGAAAGGAACGGTGGGATAACTATTACCTGTCATCCTACATCGATATTCTGGGTGCAGAGGCTGAGTTACATCCGGGATCATGGAAAGTGGAAATGTATGTTGATGGGAATCTGATGGCTTCAGATCAGTTCACTATCGAATCAGGCAGCCCATTTGATATTGGCAATATTATTGCAGGAATTCTTCCAGGAAATCCTAAACCTGAAGAAAATGATCCTGAAACGGATCAATCAACTGGGATTGTGAACCCCGATGGTGATACGGAAGAGGTAGATGTATCATTTTTCGCTGAATATGCTTACATTCTGAATGCAAATAATGAATTTGAAAAATCCTATGAGGTTTGTAATGAGGGTATGAAACTTAATGATGGATACCCTCCATTGTATGGTATGAGGGGATGGGCATTATTTGGTCTTGGAAAGTATGAAGACGGATTAAAAGATTTAGATATCGCTCTTAACTATGAGCCCAATAATGTTCTTTCGTTAAAAACTCGAGCACTAACATTATTTAAATTAAACCGATGCTCAGAGGCATCAACAACAGTCAAACAACTATTGAACATAGCAAGGACTGAGGTGCAAAAAAATGAGTATCAGAACTTGCTATCTCTATGTTAAGATTAAGGGCATAAAAGAGGGAAAAATGACAAATAATTTTTTAATTTTCAATACAAAGAACAGAGTAATAATTATTTCTGCTTTATTACTTTTATTTGTTTTCCATGGATTTGCTGTTTCAGCGGATATGAAATCTTTAATTAGCGATACAACTTTGGAAAAGGCATCATTAGAGAATTTTGGGAAGGGTTTAGCTAAAGAACATGATTTTCCAAGTACTGGTGATAATCTTGCAAAAAGTAAATTCGCTTTTGAAAGATATTGCGAAATGTTAATTGAAAAGGGATATGAAAATAATGCAAACTGGAAAGATAGATGGCAATTTGCACTTGATCAGGGGACAAGGTCCTTTTTAGCCTGTACTGAACATTGTGAAAATCTCAGAGATATTTTAAATGGAATGGGAGTGAAAAGTTCCCAAATAATTTCAGATAATGGAGTAAGGTACGATGTGAATAATCCTCATGTCGGTTTATTG
>CAYWHV010000351.1:1839-3142 GCA_964458045.1 uncultured Methanospirillum sp. | reverse complement strand
GCATCACTCGTCACTCTTCTCATGCAACCCGTCCAGTTGAGACCTTCAATTATTATCATAGATGAACCTGAATTAGGACTTCACCCGGTTGCTATCGATATCCTTGCAGGACTGCTGAAAAGTGCATCAGCATATAATCAGATACTTCTAACAACCCAGTCGCCATACCTCTTAAACCATTTTAACCTTGAAGAGATTCGAGTCGTTGAAAGAAGTCAAGGGTGTTCTACGATCAGAGTCCCGGATCCGGAAGCACTGAAAGAGTGGCTGGAAGAGTGCAGCCCTGCAGAATTATGGCAAAGTGGCATGTTAGGTGGAGAACCTTCAGTCATACTGCGGTGAGTTTATGAGTGTACCTCTTCATTTTATTGTCGAAGGTCAGACTGAAAGGCAATTCATTCATGAGATCATCATTCCTCATCTCTATTCATTCGGCATTCAGGGAATTGTCCAGATAATGACAACTTCTATTCACTCAAAAACATTCAGGGGTGGTGTTGGAACCTATACTCAAATACAACGAATTAATAAAAAACGCTCAACCGTACTAATTGTTATGTAACTACCATGTTCGATCTCTATGGTCTCCCTCATGATACGCCAGGACATCATATGGTAACCGATACAATGAGTGGAAAAGAGAAAATTACCGTATATGAGGCATCAATACGAGAAGATATCTCTAACCGACGGTTTATTCCTCATATACAACTCTATGAGTATGAAACTCTCCTATTTTCTGATATTAATGCAATCGACAGTTTAATTGGGATGTATAGTCCATCACAAAAAGAAAAACTACAAGAGATTGTCAGAATTGCCGGTGAACCAGAAAAAATTAATGACAATCCAAACACAGCACCATCAAAACGACTTTATCATATGTATCCATCGTACCAGAAAAATCCCCATAATATATTAATAATCAAAAAAATCCCTCTGCATCATATTCGGTCAACATGTCCACATTTTGACTCCTGGTTGACAACATTAGAACAACTTACCCAGCTATCAGGAGAGTCATGATGAATAATACACATGAGAAGATAATCTGCTCTGCCCGCTAAAAAGTATATCAGGAATATGCCTAAAAGACATAGTTGCTCCTCTCTCTGTATTCTGGTTGGATAAACAGGAGAATGGCAACTGGTCATTGATCGCCTGAAGAAGAAATCTACCATCTCCACGTATGGGCATTATAATAAAAAGGCCCTGACCGGCCCGGCAAATTACATCAGAACTTCTTTTACGCAACATGAAGATCACAGTCGAAAAATACCCATATAATATCTCCATATTATAC
>CAYWHV010000351.1:0-1739 GCA_964458045.1 uncultured Methanospirillum sp. | reverse complement strand
ACGCAACATGAAGATCACAGTCGAAAAATACCCATATAATATCTCCATATTATACCGGGAAGAACTACGAGACCCCACAACTGCTCCAAAAGAACTAAAACCGCTTATTGGCCAGTATCACAGGAGTGTATCATGGACATCAAAAAAAAAGACTGGACCCTTGTTACATTTCTTCAATCATAAGATCCTAAATAGGGAATTGCAATCAAACAGAACGAAGAAACCAATAAGGCACTTCGAACGAGTAATGAGCTCTTTTTTGATGAACCAATAGAAAGATTATCACATTACGCTCCATTACATGCGACATATCTTCATCAAAACCAATTACCAGACCCACGAAAACAGATCCGTGCCTGAATTCATGATCCTGTTAAAACAGAAAAACAGATGAAAGAATCAGGGTTATGGAAGCCATTTTGTGGAATATCAATAAAAGAATTTACCCTCAATCCGGAAAAAGACGGGCCACGAGCAGGGGCAACGAAACTTTGGACGTGGATGATCATGTATCACATATGAAAAAAGTATCTTAATCAGGAAAAGCTGACACAGAGTTCTAGAAGAATTTTTATGTCAGGAATCACTGACTTAAAAGACTATTATGATGGACACGAACAAATTTCAGGAATCTATTCATGAGTATCGGAAAGAACTCAAAAAGGGAATGATTCAGGAAGCATACCGGGGGTTGATGACGTATATCAGAAATTTACGAACACATTTGAAAAACGAATATCCCAACTGGTTTGTATCTGATGTATATTATGGATATATGGATATGACCTATTTTTCTTTCAATCCGCCATCAATAAGGGACCGGAAATTAAAAATTGCAATTGTTTTCATTCACGATACATGGAAGTTTGAAGTCTGGCTGGCAGGTTATAATAAAAAAGTTCAGGCAGATTACTGGGAATTGATGAAAGATAGTGACTGGCATGAATACCATCTTGTAACAACACCAAAAGGGAATGATTCTATATTAGAATTTGTGCTGGTTGACAATCCAGATTTTGGTGATTTGAACACTCTTACGAAACAAATAGAAAACGGGACCTTTAAATTTATCCAGGATGTAGAGAATTTTCTCTCTGAACATCCGAACCCTTAATTTTTTTAATATTTTACAATATCCTGATAAAATCTCTATTTTCTTGAAATTTTACATCCGCCAATAAAAATAACCTATAAGATTATATTTTGTTCACTGTACATACTCACTAAGAGAAATATGAATCTATCCACTCCACTGCAGCAAGCTGCTGGACTTATCGCTCCATGTGGCATGAATTGTGCTTTGTGTCTTGCTTTTCAACGCCTGAAGAAGAGATGTCCCGGGTGCAGGGAGGAAGACCCAAACAAATCTCATTCTTGTCAGGTATGCATAATACGTAATTGCCCGACTATTGTGAATAATTCATCTCATTTCTGTTACGAATGTGAGAATATGCCCTGTAAACGATTGAAACTACTGGATAAGCGGTATCGGACAAAATATGGGATGAGTATGATCGAAAACCTAAACGAGATAAAAGAAAAAGGCATGGATGTTTTCCTTACGCATCAGATTGAAAAGTATGCCTGCAAAACGTGTGGAGGCTTGTTGTGCGTTCATCGCTCCCGGTGCCTTTCGTGTGAGCCATGATCCCTGGTTTTCATAATATTTCAGACTAATGAACATCTTTCCCCGTAATTTTGAATTCAATTTTATTATGAAGGAAAAAGCAGACAATCAT
>CAYWHV010000350.1:0-3151 GCA_964458045.1 uncultured Methanospirillum sp. | reverse complement strand
TTCTGAACTTTGACTTCTCCGGGATTTCAACGGAATCAGAAGATATATTGAGGGAAACATTTGCAAAAAGTGTCTTGAAATCCGTTAACACTTTCATCGAGAAATATTGTCCTCAATCCTCCCCCATCGGGATGGATTTTGCACCAGAATTACTTCAAAGTTTTATTCATATTATTGAACGTGAGATTAACGGGCCAATATATGTAATTATTGATGAATATGATCATTTTGCCAATGAACTTCTGAGTTTTGATCTGCCACTTTTTCAAAATTCTGTGAGCAAAAATGGTTTTATCCGAAAATGGTATGAGGTGCTGAAACAGGGCACCAAGACATCTGTTCGTCGGATATTTGCAACCGGTGTATCACCAGTAACACTTGACAGTCTGACATCCGGATTTAATATCGGGAAAAACCTGAGTCGAAGTCAGAAATTAAATGAGATGATGGGGTTTACAGCGGAAGAGGTCTCCTGGCTGGTTACTGAAACCCTTCCTGCAGGATCACTTACTCCGGCGATGATGGGTACCATGCAGCAGTATTACAATGGATATCTGTTCAGCGAAAAAGGAGAGAACCGGATTTTTAACAGTGATATGATCCTGTATTACCTAAGTAGTACATTTGAACAGGGAGAGCCTCCTGAACTCCTGCTTGACATGAATATTGCGAGTGATTATGGGAAAATCGGCAGAATTATGCGGTTAAAATCCCCGGAGAGTAATATTCCTGTTCTGAAAGAGATTGTCTATGGTGGAGAAGTTTCAGCACAGATAATTCCCCAGTTCTCAATGGAGAAGGACTTCACCAGGGATGACTTTGCTTCTCTTTTATACTATCTCGGCCTGCTAACCATCAAAAAGGCGATACCCGGTGAAGTGGTTTTACATATTCCAAATTATGTCATCCGGGGTCTCTACTATGACTTCTTCGCCAAAGTAATCAGTGAGGAAGGATCCTTTGCCATTCAGCCTGAAAGAATTCGTGATGCGATGAGGGAGATCGGCTATGAGGGAAGATGTGCGAAACTTGTTGTTTTAATCGAAGAGATCCTTCATGCCTTTTCGAACCGGGACTATATCGGATTTGATGAAAAGTACATCAAGGTATTGTTCTTCACATATGCCCACATGAGTAATCTATACCTGGTAAAATCCGAGTACGAAGTTCCGGACGGGTATATTGACATAGTCCTCATTCCCCGGGAACCATGGAAACCGGATTATTATGCTATGTTTGAACTGAAATATCTGAAATCAGGTGCTTCGGAAGATAAGATCCGTGAATTAACACAAGAGGGTATTGGTCAGTTGAAACGGTATTCAGCGTCATCCGAATTCTCTCACATAAAAAACCTGAAAAAATGGGTTCTGGTTTTTGTTGGTGACCGGTGCGTTGGGACTTTTGAAGGGTGATATGGGTGTTTTGTTGTCGCGTAAAAAATTTTCGTGTTTTCCCGGAACAGATAATACCTTTGATTCCAATAGTGTAACCAGATATGACCCCTTCTTCAAAATCCAAATCATCACCCCCGACAGAACAAAATACCACTGATGGGCCCCTTTCCTTTGAAAAAGTTTGGCTTATGTTCCAGGAGACTGATAAAAAATTTCAGGAGACTGATCGGTTACTCAGTGAAAAGTTCAAGGAAACCGATAAAAAACTCAATAAATTAGAACGATTGTTTACTTCCCAGTGGGGAAAACTCGTTGAATCTCTGGTTGAAGGAGATGTCATAACCATTCTGAACCAGCGGGGAATAGATGTTACCGATACGATAAAGCGAAGGTCTGGTCGTCGTGACGGAGTAGATTATGAATTTGACATTATTGCAATAAACGGAACTGAAATTGTTATTGTTGAGGTGAAAACCACACTCAGGCCTGAAGACATCCGGGATTTTGTAGATAAGTTAAAACAGGCAAAAAAATGGATGCCTGAATATTCAGAAAAAAAGGTATACGGGGCAGTGGCATTCATCTCCGAAGATGCAGGGACAGCGGCAATGGCTGAGAAAAATGGACTTTTTGTAATCCGGGCAACAGGGGATAGTGCACGTATTGTGAATGGAAATACCTTCATACCTAAGTCCTGGTAAGAACCCTCTTTTTTCTGGATCCTGGAGATTGATGCCAGGTCATACAGGAGGAAAATAACTCCTGGTGCACCACTCACGTAAGGCTCTGGTGCAGTATCTTACGGAAACCCGGGGCTATTCTTTCTGGATCAACATCCGGTATCCTTTAATGCACTGGATAGCATACAAGTTTCATTAGACTGGTACTCTCATGCCTCCGAACGTGCTTATCGTAGATGATGAACCCGCCTTAAATGAGTTGTTTGTTATAGGCCTCAACAAATATGGGTTTAAGACTGAAGGGGTTCTTGGCGGGCAGGAGTGTCTGGATCTCCTGAGTACCCGATACCGTCCTGATCTCATCCTCCTTGATATGATGATGGAACCGATGGACGGATGGGAGACACTCAACCGGCTGAAACGAATAGACGAGGTCAAACATATACCGGTGATAATGCAAACCGGGAAAAATCTTACCTACCGGGAAGCTGAGCAGTTCTCCTACTGTATTGAAGATTATATCATGAAACCCATCACTCCAAAGCGATGTATCGACCATATTACCGGTGCTTTGGATAAAGTCAAGTCACTTGAAGAGATAATCAGTCATGGATTGCGCGCCGGCTATCCGGAAGAGAAGATCCGCAGGCTGGCCAGGCTGTATCGGACGATAGAAGTTGCACAAAAACTCCTTACCATTCTTGAGGAACGGTACGGGAATCACAACCCTTCGGAAGATAATGAGACATATGGGCCTGATGAGTACGCCGGTTTTCTCCTTCGTCTTCAGCAGGAATATGACGAACTGCAAAAAGAGATTGATTATGCCCTCAGCGGTCAAAAACCGCTTCCCAAAAATTAAATTCCCTTACTTTTCTTCATCGCACCCGTCCATCACACAGGAACCGATGAGTGAACCAACCGCTCTGAAGGCATCCTGAAGATCCTGGTAGTTTGGTATATGTGCTTCGCCCAGCATATCGATGGCTGCTTTCATTGAATCCCCACCAAGGAGACACCCAACAACCATGGACCTGGTGAACCGGGAGAGACGGATCATCTCGTGTGCAAGGT
>CAYWHV010000349.1:0-3152 GCA_964458045.1 uncultured Methanospirillum sp. | reverse complement strand
TATTTTAATTTTTTTTGTATACGACATATTTTCTCGGATTCGTTCGATTTAGCGTGTCAATCTTTCTTTGTTTTCGTGTTCTCTCTGTAGGTATGTGAATGCCGGACCTATGACGTGGGGGAGGCGATCATAAAAACCCGGTGATTGGAGTGGGATGTACCTGCAATTTTTTTCAGATCCATTTTTTATCCAGCACTTCATCGGATTCCTCACCCTGGAATTTTTACCAGGGTCTCTTTTCCATAGAACTGCTACAACCGCTACAACTGCTACACGGGCGTTAAATTGGATAAAAATGCTTTAATGCCCCAATAATGATTAAAAGCGATGATTCCATTGAATACTGATGTATGTCATCCAAGGGTCGGTCCTTTACATATGGAATAGTGAAGACTCTGGCGTCACTATCATGCTTCACGGAATAAATTCTTGCTATAACCGATTTTTGGACCTTTTGATGAAACGAATGGGATAAGATAAAAAGGATACCCAGATTTACAAATTTTTCCTGGGTGTCTTACATAAGTACGATACTTGCTATTCAATAAAATTACAGAGATTAAGGAATTATGAGCGATAACCTGATGAGTTACCATTGCATATAATAGGTAAGGAGGAACTGGGATGTTAAGGACATATAAGGCGATAATAAGAAATAATTATGTTGAATGGGATAACGACATTCATGAAATTATAAACTCAGATAATCCAGTTTCAGTGTATATTACTATTTTAGATGAACCCAAACCAGATAATAATGTCGAAAGAGGCAAATGTATGGTTTCAGCTTTGAACAAGTTAGTTAAAATGAAAGCATTTGGCGATGTTGATGATCCTGTTGAGTTCATACGAGAGATGAGGCAGGAGAGAGAGCTACCAGGAAGACAAGATGCTGATTGATAGTAATATAATCATTTATGCCATGCATCCCGATAAGGAAATTGTCCGTAAATTAATTGAGAAGAATTCACCCTTTGTCTCCGTTGTCAGTTATGTCGAGGTACTCGGATATCATAAATTATGTGAAATGGAACGGGAATATCTCGAAGATTTTTTCAAAAATGCGAAAATGTTACCGATTTCTCAAAGCGTTTTAGATTATGCAGTAAAACTCAGGCAAATAAGAAAAATGACATTGGGAGATGCTCTCATTGCTGGCACTGCACTAACTCATGATATTAAATTAGTTACCAGAAATATTAACGACTTTCAATGGGTCAAGAACCTAGAGTTAATTAATCCATTTGAATAGATTATCGCATTTTTTGTAGATCCAGTTCCTTTCATCGTAGTGTATGTTGGATAAAATATAAGATCAGTAACCCTCCCACCAGATTAACTTCAATTATTTGTGCAGGCCTCTTTTCCATAGAACTGCTACAACTGTTACAACTGTTACACGGGCGTTAAATTTGATAAGGACAACTCAATGCAACCATAATGCTGAAAGGCGATGATTCCGCTGAATACTGATGGAGGGCGTCGAATGGTCGGTCGTTTTATACGATGAATTGTGGAGTCAGTGACTCCACTTTTAGGATTGGCAACACACCCAGATAGTTTCATATATAATGAATTGTGGGGACAGTGTTGCCACAATTATACTTGAAAGGATACATCTCATCATACAGCAATTTTAGCCCCATTAGGTGACACGAATCAGAAAAGATGAAAAGAGTAATTATTTATAAGTTTAATTTCTCTTACTACATAAATATCACTATGATGACCAAAACGGATTCTGGATAATTTATCCATCAATAAAAACATTTTTCTATGTCTATCATTATAGAACTTATATCGTACAATCATATCACCATCCACGTTTTCAATAGCACCTCCATATTCTCTCCAATCCAGATACCATGACCGTGAACCAGAATCCTGAACAGATAGCCAGGGACACCATCGACCGGAAATTGATCGAATCCGGGTTCGCGGTTCAGGATCGAAAACATATCGACTGGAAGGTATCTCCCGGTATTGCGGTCAGGGAGTATCCGACTGATGCTCTGCCTGCTGATTATGTTCTGTTTGTGGACCGGGTTCCTATTGGGGTTATTGAATCAGGTTAAGAATTATTTGTATAATGTCAGAGTGAAAAGGATTTTAAAACGTTTCATAAAGGGATTACAGAGTATATCATGCCACAACTTGAACTCATCGAAGCAATCGAGAGACGCCTCTGGAAATCGGCGGATAATCTTCGTGCAAACTCCAACTTTGCCAGTAACGAGTACTTCCTTCCCGTGATGGGTCTTATCTTCCTTCGTCATGCATATAGCAGGTATCTCATGGTGAAGGATGAGATTGAGAAGACCCTTCCAAAGCGTGGCGGAAAAACCCGTGCTCTCACGAAGGAGGATTTCTCCCAGAAGAGTGCTATTTATCTCCGCCCTGAAGCCCAGTATGATTACCTGGTCTCTCTTCCGGATAGCAGTGACCGTGCGGGTGCAATCATTGCGGCGATGGAATCGATAGAGGAGGATTATGATCTTGAAGGTGTGCTGCCAAAGGAAGAATACCGGGCTATTGAGAATGATGTCCTGAAACAGACGCTTCAGATCTTAAACCCGGACGAACTGAAACAAGCTTCCGGAGATGTGTTCGGCAGGATATATGAGTACTTCCTGACTCAGTTTGCCGATCTCAAAGCCCACGACAACGGAGAGTTTTTCACGCCGGTCTCTCTGGTATCACTTATTGCCAATATCATCGAACCGAAGGAGGGTATTGTGCTTGATCCAGCCTGTGGTTCGGGTGGCATGTTTGTCCAGAGTGCTCATTTTGTCGAACGGCTGAACCAGAGTCCGACTGAACATCTGACCTTCAAAGGGATGGAGAAGAATGCAACGACCATCCGGCTTGCGAAGATGAACCTGACCGTGCATGGTCTGGAAGGAGATATCATGAAGGCGATCACCTATTACCAGGATCCTCATGACCTCTTTCAGAAAGCGGATTATGTGATGGCAAATCCTCCGTTCAATGTTGACGAAGTGGATGCCGATAAGGTAAAGAACGATCCCCGTCTTCCGTTTGGTCTCCCCGGAGTAAATAATCAGGATAAGGTCTCGAATGGGAACTATCTCTGGATCAGTTACTTTTACAGTTACCTGAATGAGAAGGGCCGGGCCGGGTTTGTGATGTCT
>CAYWHV010000348.1:0-3153 GCA_964458045.1 uncultured Methanospirillum sp. | reverse complement strand
GTATTCACCCGGACATAATTGGTGATGAGGACCGGACTCTGATCGGTGGCTCCGTGAGTATCACCTGCCTGTACCGCAATGCCATCCATCGCAGAGAGATGACCGGCAGGAAAGGAGAGGGGTGCATGAACGGCATGGGCAGTTACCCGACCGATGGAATCCTGAACCGGCATTTCCTCAATCCCTGCCTCATAGGAGAACCGGTCCTGAAGGATCCTGAGTCCCTCGGATAATGATTTCAAATGGAGATATCGTTCAGTCATGTATTCCTCCAGGGCTCTGCAAATACACGGGTTCCTTTTTCATACCCTTCGGTATCTGCCGGAATACAAAGCAGCCCGTCACTGAGAGCAAGTGTATTGGTTAGTCCTGATTTTCCAAAAACAGGTGAAATGCTGTCATCACTCTGCATGACCCTGATATAATCCTCCCTGCCTTTTGCCGATGGAACGGGAGACGTGAGCACGCCCGATATCCGAACCGGCTGTGATTGCTCACCGGTCATCGCATGAATCAGATCCCTCACCAGAGCATGTAAGACAACATAGGCTGAAGCAGGATGACCAGGAAGACCAATAACCGGTTTATCCTGAATTTTTCCGATAATGGTTGGTTTTCCAGGGGAGAGAGCAATGCCATGCACCAGCAGTTCACCCTTTTCTGCGATGATATCCGCACACATATCCCGCTCTCCTTTCGAGCTCCCTCCTGATATGAGCACAATATCGGCCTGGCTGACTGCCTGTGTGAGTGCATCTTCAAGGGCAGGCCGATCATCACGCACGATCCCGATCGGAACCGGAATACCCCCTGACTCCCTGACAAATCCAGAGCACAGATAGGTATTCACATCCCGGATCTGCCCGGCCTTTGGAATGTCTGATACGGAAACAATCTCATTCCCGGTGGAGATGATCGTAACCAGGGGTTTTTCAGAGACCGGAACCTCACTCACCCCACAGGCGGCAAGGACACCCATACCCCGTGAAGAGATCCGGGTGCCTGCATGAAGGGCTGGTTTTTGCGAAGAGAAGTCCTCACCTCTGAATACAATATTCTCCCCAACCGCAACCGGTTTTGAGATGAACACATCATTTCCCATCTCCTCGCTGTATTCAACCATGACCACGGCATCAGCACCTGGTGGGAGAAAAGCCCCGGTCGGGATATACATACAGGTTCCAGGCGATACCGAACCTGATGGCTCATCACCCATCTCGACCCGGCCGGACAGGGTAAGCATGGCAGGAATGCTCTCTCCTGCACCGATGGTGTCTGCGGCACAGACTGCATACCCGTCAACAGTGGAACGGTCAAACCCGGGAATATCGATATCTGATGTGATATCAGCACTCAGGACATATCCAAGTGAATCAGCAAGGGGAATGGTCTTACCGGTGGTTTTTCTGGCAAGACCCAGGAG
Source organism: uncultured Methanospirillum sp. (assembly GCA_964458045.1). Classification (GTDB taxonomy): domain Archaea; phylum Halobacteriota; class Methanomicrobia; order Methanomicrobiales; family Methanospirillaceae; genus Methanospirillum. The sequence goes on along the minus strand of CAYWHV010000348.1, from coordinate 1,730 downwards.
AATAGTCCGTGCAGTGTCAACGGGGATGACCGATAAGAACCGGCTCATTTAAAGCAGCCAAGCTGACAGGCCCGAATTTTAATATTGTTGATGTTGCAGTATTTTGCCAGGTCCATCTTTGAGACGCCATACTTTTCAGAGATCAGAAAGGCCTTGGGACACTGAAGCTCAGTCGTGATACCCTCGGTTTCAAAAATCGATTTTATCTTTTCAGATTCCATATATATAAATTGTAAATTTAAGAATAAAGGTTATAGCTAGTAATTACCATACATGACACAAAAACACCAGATTCCAACTACACTTCTTATCAGCTCACGCAAAGATCCGGCCGGTTCACTCATCCATGAAGAACTCTTGTCATTGCTTGAAACTAACAAAAGGGCTCTTCCCTATATCAGACACTGGCATGCAGAAGAGCGACTCATCTATCTTGACGGCCCTTCCTTACCCCATGATGCAGATCGTATCCTCTTTCTTTCCCGGCATGCCAGTGAACGGCCCAGGCCGGTTCTGACGGTCCATGTCACCGGCAATTATGGTTCTGCCGACTATGGGGGAAACCCGGGCACGCTGACACCAGCAGCACCAGATCTCATGCATACGCTCATCAACCGGCTGGTCATCCATGCCCCGGAAGGGTATGAGGTCATGTATGAGGCTACCCATCATGGACCCACAGAAATTCCTCTGCCCTCCTGTTTCATAGAACTGGGTAGCACTGAAAAGGAATGGAATGACCGAATTGCTGCCAGGGCAGTTGCACGAGCAGTGCTTGATGCTCTCATCATGGATACATCGCAGGTCATCCCCATGGCTGGGTTTGGAGGGACTCATTATGCCCAGCGTCAGACAGAGATAACCAAACTTACGAGAGGCGGGTTTGGTCATATCATGCCTACCCGGGATATCCCTCACCTGACCGATGCATTATTTCAGGATGTTATCTCCTCCTCCGGGGCGGTTGCCATCTATATTGATGGGAAATCAATGTCAGGTAAGGAGGAGCGGATGATAACCGGACTTGCGGAGAAGCATACCATCCCGGTCCTGGGTCAGGGAGATCTGATGCGGCTCGTCGATCTCTCTTTCTCTGAGTATATGGCAATCAGGAAACTGGCCGACTCACTGCTTCCCGGATCATCAATCGTTCTCCATACCATCCTGGAGATGCATACCCCGGTCTCCCTGACCATTCCGGGTGAGCTGGTCGATGAAGTTATGAAAGTTGCTGCAGAAGAGTTCATTTCTGCGCTTGAACCGCTTCCGGTTGTTCATATGACCGGGAGAGGAAAAGCTTGTCATCCGGTTTTTATCACCGATGCAGCATTCAGCGCCAGAATATCGGATGAATTAATACATCTCTGTGTAACATTGTTACAGGACAGATACACCTGTTCTTTTGAGGGGGATTCTTTAATCATCAAAAAATTACGGTTCGATCCGAAGAAGGCCAAAGAACTGGGAATTCCTTCAGGCCCGCTGTATAGTGAGCTGATGGCTGGAAAGCCGGTTGAAGTTGGTGATCTGGTGATCTATCCGGAAATGGTGATGACAGAGACTGAAAAGCGGATTCCTATTCCGCAGAGGCAGGCCAGATGAAATCAATCGTTGAAGAAGCGCTCAACAGGGCAAAAGCAGAGCAACAGATTCCGCAGAATAATAGTGACCTTGATGCTGTTCTCCGGACGATGACAACCCGTATCTCGGTTGTCGGATGTGGAGGAGCC
>CAYWHV010000347.1:0-3161 GCA_964458045.1 uncultured Methanospirillum sp. | reverse complement strand
TGATATCGCATTCCTCTATTACGGGCCAATCTTCCTGTTATTAGCCTCTTCAAACCCACAACCCGTTCCTGCCTCCTGTTCATACCTTGCCGCCTGGGGCGATTACACAACCGATGGTTTCCCGGTAGTATCCCGCAACTGGGATCTTGCTGATTCTATAATGCCGCTCACAGAATGGTATGTCCTTGCCATTTATCGTCCGACTGATGGCAGCAACAGTATCGCGACCTGGAGCCCTGCCGGAGCACGACCTGAGACCTTCATGAACAACAAGGGACTCTTCATCGCTGATGATAACTGTGGCCGGGAGGATAATGCACCCGAGACCAGACCGGAATTTATCACCGAATATTACCGGTTTATGCTCGATTACTCTGATCTGAATGCCCTGGAGGTTGCAATAAACGGTACTGCTCCTGATGTTGGCTGGATCGTGGATGTTGCAGGACGGGACGAGGCTTTTGTGCTTGAGAAGTCCTCGGACCGAACCGTAAAGAGGACCGGTGACGGGGTTATTGCAGCAGCGAACCATTTCGTTGATCCATCCTGGAACCTCCCCGAGCCTCCTGAACACTCACTCTCCCGGTACAATAACCTCCTCCGCCAGGCAGAAAAGGCAAAGGGACTGATTGATGCAGAGAAGATGATGGAGATCCGTGATGTCTGTATCGAGGACGGAGGATCGAAGTTCTGTCACTCTGACCTTGGAGGTGGGAAGTACTCAAGCAACCATCAGGTCGTCTTCGAACCACAGAACCAGACGCTCTGGATGAATGTCATGGATAAGGAATGGCAGAAGGTTGAACTAGCCCCCTTATTCGGGAATGAGGCAGCTTAAGGTGGCATTATTACGACGAAAGGAAGATGCCGGGTTCGTTCCCGGTCACCTGTTTTTTTCGTAATCTGCGACTATTTTTCGCATGAAAATTGGTTATTGTCTGGTGACTGTGATATTCGAATAGGAATATGACAAGGCCATTGGGTTTTCTGTGCAGCTATCACAGGAAAGTTTCGGGACCTGAACCCATCCAAAAGGAGTGATTTCACCATCACCCTCTCATGCAGGATCTGCCGGAGTGCCGGATACAAAAACTGCAAAAAGGATGAATGCAGTGAGAAAATGAACGATTGCTCTTCCCTGAAAAATCCGCTTCATTGTTCACCTGTACACATAGAAGATGATATGACGAGGTTGTCAGATAATAAAAGCACCGATATCTCTCATGGCCCGAAAAAAGATGTATGGTTAGGGAGAATTCGAATTTCAGCCTGGAGATAGAAATGGTACTCTAATAGTCTCTCTTTGGTAATGTCCAGGATTTCCACTTACTCATTCGTTTCCACGATGCGATATTCACTCTCCGGTACCGTAATTTCAAAACGAATCCCCGCACCTGGTTCTCCGGTCTCCTCAAGGGATATATCGGTTATGGAGAGTATCTCCCGGGCAAGAAAGAGACTGGTCCCGCTTTTTCCCAAATATTCCCATTTGAAAACCTGCTCCTTCTCGTTTGCCGGTATTCCCTGACCATCAGATTCAATGATGATAGTAATGGTGTCTGCGTTCTTTTGACACGAAAGCCCGATTCTGGTAACCTGATCCCCCTGCCTCGCGATCGTATCCATGATTGCCAAAAATGCATCCTCAAGCAGGGGATCTGCGAATATCTCGATATCAGGCAGATCTATTGTTCTTGAGATATGTGAAAGATCAAGATGGGATATGGCACTGAGAAGAACATAGACAAAATTCTGCCATCGTGGCTGATTGATCCCGAGATTCTGATATTTCTCTGAAAAGGAGAGGTTCTCCTGAACGGAATGTAAAATTTCCTCCTCCTTTTCGAAATATACCTTTGCTTCATCAAAGGATTCAGATTCCTTTGAAATCTGGATAAACCCTGCCAGGTTAAAGAATGCATTCCTGATATCCTGGCCGGTGAGTGTATGGAGGAGGTTTAGTTTTTTCCGGGCCTGAATGAGTGCACTTTCACTTTTTCTCAATTGATAAAAGTTATCTCTCAGTTCTTCATCCATCGCGGAAAGCTGGTCATATGCAGCTCGTAACTCTTCATTTTTTCGAACCAGTTCCTCGTTCTGTCTGGCAAGTTCAGCCGTTTTCCGTCTCACCTCACGCCGGAGAAGATAACTCATGATAAGAAAGAGAGAGGCAAGGCTGGCAACTCCTCCAAGAATCCACCAGAGAAAAGCAGGAATTATCTCGTCGGCTGTAATGCTGTACCATCTCTGCATTGACATACTGTAGATGGATGAAGGATTCTTCTTGCTTTCTGCAATATAGGGATCGATTGCCCTGAGAAGATCCTGGTTCTTCCCCGTTAATGCCGCAAACCCGAACTGCGCCGGGTTAAACATAACAGGGGTTGTAGTAAGCCCGTATTCCTTCACCTCCTCCTGACCTGCAGAGTTATACATCACAAGGGCATCTGCTTCTCCTTTTGAAACAGCGGCAAAAATCTCTGCAGGTATGTCCTTCTCCAGATATATGGGAGTTACTCCGAATTTTTCTGCATAGTCCCGGAGTCCCACCCCGCTGGATGCTCCCCTGACCAGAGCGACCCGTTTATCTTCAAGGTCAAGAATGGTATTGATGCCAGAATCAGGGGGAGCATAGATCTGGGACCAGATAGAGAGAACTGATTCGTTCGTGAAATCATAGAGGATCAAACGTTCCGGCGTGACCGTCACCGCAGGCATGAGATCGACATCACCCCGTGACAGGCGATCCCAGCTCTCAGAGAGTGTTCCACTTATCCAGATGACATTCCAATCTTCTTTTTTTGCCAGATCCTCGATAAGATCGACAAAAAACCCGGCCGGGTTTCCCTGCTCATCGGTGAACAGGGAGGGCCTGAGTTCAGTCAGAGCTACTCTGACATCTCGTGCACCAGCAGCCGGAGAGCAGCATGCTGCCATGATGTACAGTACAGCCAGGAGTATGAATGCCCGCTGCAGTGAATATTTCCTGGTATTGGAATGAAAAATCTGGATCATATACTCAAGACAAGTGACTCATGGAGCTGGACTGGGATGATACCTTAATTCGGTTCTGAAAGTTTAATAGTTTGGGCGGATAGTAATTGTTTGCAAATGTCTGACATACCAAATGGGAGATTGACGTTCTGTTTGGCAGGTGCAAC
>CAYWHV010000346.1:0-3167 GCA_964458045.1 uncultured Methanospirillum sp. | reverse complement strand
GGCACATAAGAATCCACGGTTTGTCGAGGATTGTGTGCGCGAAATGGCACGGAGAGTACATGCAGAATTCGGGGAGCTCCCGGGAGACTCTGTTGTTACGATCGCACAGGATAATGAAGAAAGCATCCACCAGCATGATGCCTTTGCTGAGCGTCAGGCAACCATCGCTGAACTGAGCGATGAGATCAACGGGGAAAATACCTAGATCAACCGAGTACAAAAACCAATACAAGGATCAGGATTCCGATGATGATCCCGGCCACAAGGATCATCTGCTTTTTTGACAGAATGGTGTTTTTATTCAGTTCTTCGGTGATATCGTTCACATATTGCTCATACTGCGGAATGGTATCACGAATTTCAAGCAGTTCTTCCCGTGTCACTTCGTGATAGTGGTGTGAACACCGGTTGCGAAAATCTACCAGCCGGATCAGTTCCTGCCGGGTGGAGGGATCAATCACCTGGTAATCGGAGAGGCGTTTAAAAATCGCCTTATTCCGGACTTCATCATCAGGACCAGCATATCCTTTTGCATACAGGGCCTCCCTTCCCAGATCGATCAGCCGGTTTGAGAGGGCGAAGAGGACCATGGAGAGGGCATAATAATTGCGCCGATCCCGGTCATACCTTGATGGCTCCAGCCTGATATTTCTTGCATCCTCGCAGTACTGCCTGATATCAGTAATTATCCGGCCCTGTTCGGGAGTGACACCGGCTGTCATATCTTGCTCATGATAGGGCATGAGGAAAAATAAGGAGATCATTTGTTTTTTCTCATTGCGAATAAAACGAAAAAATGCCCCGGTTTCTTGTAAAGTATACTATACCTTACTCGATCACAGCGCTAAAGGCAAAAAATGCACGAAAGGAAAATTCTTCTATTATTCACCGATATGTAAATCAGGAGCGGCTATGAGAGATCTGCTCTGGCGGTTTTTAGGAATTTTCTGTTTCCAGTTGTACCTTCCATAATGAGGACAATTCTTTTCCGTCCATTACGGCATCATAACTAAAAAATAAAATAGGAGCCATGACCCTTTTTTTGTCAGCATTTTTTTGTTCTTGCATAACTCTCATTTAGTTATAACATCCATAAAAAAATGCTACTAAATGCTAATTTTAAACAAAGAATAATACAATCCTGATGTTTCATATAGGTTTTTCTGGAAAAAACGGGGTTCAAATGGCAAATTAGATATATCGTTCTCTCAAATCACCAATTGTCGTACACTGGTACGGTCGTACCCTCAGATCTCCTGAGGGCAGTAGCGATGAGTGGTACAGCACTTCGAACAAAACAATAATGTAGGCGATTCTCTTGTCCAAAGTAGTAGAAATTTCCCCAACCACAAGACATGAGGGACACTCCAAACTTGTCCTCAAGGTCAACGATGAGGGAATTATTGAGCGTGGAGACTGGCTCAGTATAACCCCGGTTAGAGGTATGGAGAAACTGTGCATCGGTAAGACGATGCACCAGGCACCAAAGATTTCATCCCGTGTCTGTGGTATCTGCCCGATTGCTCACACCCTGGCAGGTATCGGAGCCATGGAAGCATCAGTCGGCTGTGAGATTCCACAGGACGCATACCTGCTCAGGCTGATTCTTCAGTGTGCCAACCGGCTTCACAGCCACGCCCTCCATAACATCCTCTCTCTGCCCGACATGTACATTCCGGGCACTGACACAAAGATCAACCCGTTCACTCCGGAAGAACCGGTCAGGTCCGTTGCAAAGCGGATTCAGCGGCTCCGTGAGATCGGACAGGCAATCGGAGAGATCGCAGGCGGCGAGCCAATCCATCCGAGCAACCCCCGCGTCGGCGGTATGTATTACAACATCAGCCCGCAGGCAAAGCAGAAGATCTATGATATGGCAAAGGAAGGACTCTCCCTGGCAATCGCCCAGATGGAGTTCATGAATGCCGTCTTCAAGAACTTTGAGAAGCGGGAGAACGTGACTGTCGGAAAGACCACGGTCGACCTTCCAAGGGATTTCGGGTACCACAACCAGGGATACATGGCAGTCGATCCGGTCTACCAGTCATCAAGCCTTGACTTTGACCCCAAGTGGGATCCAAACCGCTGGACCGATGTCTCTCCATTTAACTGGTACATGGGAGAGGTCGAAGTTGACCTCGAGGATCCGGACTACCCAATCGGCGGTACCTCCAAGATCGGAACCAAGGCATGGCCCCAGATGCAGGCCTGCACCTCAGTCCCGCTCTATGACGGCTGCCCGGTCGAAGTCGGACCGCGTGCACGTCTGGTCCAGTTCAAGAACTATGACCACAAGGGAGCCATGGGTCTGCAGATCGCCCGCCAGATGGAGTATCCGGACTGTCTCTACACCATCCTGGACGCACTGGACGCCCTTGACTGTAACGGATCCGTCATTGCTGACGAGATTCCACAGGGAGACGGCAGCCTTGGCTGGAACGCCAATGAGGCACCCCGTGGAACCGATGTTCACCTGGCACAGGTCAAGGACGGCAAAGTACAGATGTACAACCTGCTCGTTCCGACCACCTGGAACTTCCCGACCTGCAGCCGGGCACTCGAAGGAGCACCCTGGCAGCTCGCAGAGGTCATCATGCGTGCATATGACCCCTGTGTCTCCTGTGCAACGCACATGCTGGTCGTAGACGAGAACAAGAAAACCATCGCCCAGAAGCTTGTCCAGTGAGAGAGTCTCACGCATGCTATTCCAGGAGATCGTGATATGCGGGTGCGGTAACCCGCTCTTTGCTGATGACGGGTTCGGACCGGAAGTGGTAGAGGAACTCAGGAAGATACCGCTGCCTGATACTGTGAAGGTGATTGATGCCGGCCTTGGAGGCCCGCATTTCATCTTCACCCTCATGGACCAGTCAGAAGAACTGGTGAAGAAGATATATATCATAGATATTGCTGATTTTGGCGGAAAGCCCGGGGAAATAACATTATTAACCCCGAATGATATTCCACCCGGCAAATATCGTGACGCCCATTCATGGGCCCTTGCAGAACCGCTTCACCTACTCAAGGATAAGATCGAGATCACGATCATTGGATGTCAGCCAAAGCGTGTTACTGCCCCCGATTTTGAGATCGGACTCTCGGATGAGGTTGCAAGCGCGATTCCACGAACAGTTCAGTTGGTACTGAAACTGCTGGAGGAGCATTAT
>CAYWHV010000345.1:0-3168 GCA_964458045.1 uncultured Methanospirillum sp. | reverse complement strand
GAAAAGTATGACCGGCAGATGCCCTATGCCTGTGATTACTTATACTGATTTTTCACAGGCAATTTGTTGAGTCATGGAGTCATACCTGAATGATATGAAGATCCGGTATCCCGTGTTTCTGATGTTCGTAGGTATCATCCTGGTATTTTCGGGCATTGGAGCGGCAGAAACAATGTCCCCGGAAGATAACACAACAAATAACCAGTCCCTTACTCCCCCTCCCTCCGGCTTTGGACCGGATTACCAGGTCCGGTTTGTTGATATGCCGGTGTATGAGAGTACGACACAGAAGGGAGGAGTGTTACATCCATCTCTTGGAGTAAAAAATGCCGGGATGAATGATACTCCCGGGAGTATGGTCAACGTGAGTGGGTACCTTGGGACCTTTCCTCTGCTTCCGGTAACCAGCACATTCCCGGCACTCATGGCCGGAGAGGAGAAGACAATGACTCTTGCATATAAACTCCCCAATACGATTGAGTATGGAGGGTATGTCTTTTCAGTCAGGATCGATCCGGATAATCTGACCCATGATTCCAATACTACGAATAATATGAAGAAGGCAGGGGGGATGGTCAGTATCACCTCTCCTGATGATGATTCCTTTATCGGTTGTGAGGCCTGCTGGGAGGGATACCGGTAATCCTCACCTTTATGGTGATACTTGATATACTTCGGCGTCAATTATTGTATAGCAGACGTTTGAGCAATTCTGAAATAGTCCCTGAGCATCCTTCGGTCTGAAGTGTTTTGTGTCACGCTATTCTCGGTTATGTCTCTGGCAGAGAGGATCCACGGATCCGTGTCTGCCAATTACACGGATGCAAAAGAAAAGTGATTGATAATGGAAGGAAAGAGATTATACGTTGGGAACCTCCCCTACTCCGCAAACGAGACCCAGATCAGAGAACTGTTCGCCCAGTTCGGCACCATCGAGAGTGTCAAGCTTATTGAGCAGAAGGGTTTTGGTTTTGTAGAAATGAGTTCCTCTGAAGAAGCACAAAACGCAATGGACTCTCTGAACCAGACCGAATTTGGTGGAAGGACCCTCCGGATTGATGAAGCACGCCCAATGCAGCCACGCCGTGAATTTGGCGGAAGTGGATCATTTGGAGGCAACCGTGGCTATGGCGGCGATCGCGGCGGTAGTGGTGGCAGCGGCGGCTTTGGTGGCAACCGCAGAAGATACTAAATCTTTTTTTAGAAAATTCCCCCGTTCACTGGGGTATTGTGTGCAAAATCGGGTACTTCTGTTCAAGTTCTTCCAGTCTCGAGCGTTTTTCCTGGATCATCTCTTCCACCTGTGCATTTAACTGATCTCTGCACTCATCTTCCGTCCGGTTTATATCCGGTAGACAGATAAGAGCTGCCTCTGCCCGAAGGTCAGTAATCACTCTGACCTGCCGTGAGAGATCAAGCCAGAGGGCAATATCATCCGATGGAACGGATTTGGTGCTGATTTTCTCAGCTGCTTCATGCAGGGATTCAAACCAGCGGAAAAAGGAGTATACTCCTGCACAGATCTCTTCCCTGGTGAGGGGTTTTGCCATATACCCGTACAGTCGCTCTCCGTACCTGATAACCTCGACAAGATCCATCTTCTTGGATGATACCATGATAACCGGTGTTTCATAGCCATGGGTCAGGCTTTTAATAAGTTCGAGCGTGTCCCAGCCATCAAGAGGTTCCATCATGATGTCAAGAAGGATGAGATCAAACGTATCGGTCTTTAAATATCGCATTCCTTCTGACGGGGATTCAGCAGTCTTGCACACATATCCACAATAAGAAAGGTCTTCCTTCAGTGTTTTTCGAAAGACTGCTTCATCATCTATTATCAGGATCTTCTTCTTTTCCGTCATCAGGAAGTGACCTCTCTCTGGGTGCTGTCCTGGCAAAACCGGTGGCCCGGACGCCTATATACATTCTTGAGGCTTATCATTTATCATAGTTCCTCCCCGTCAGAGCTCATCGCTTTGCAGGAAGTAAAGTCAGAAAGACGAGTCTGTTGTTCTTTCATAAGGCTCCTCAGCAGACGTCCTGATTTCATGAAGTACTCAGGCTCCAGTGTCATGGTCCCTGACACATAGGAGAATGCATCTTTGAATGATTCAAACTCCGTTCCCCTGGTAAGCATCGCATTTCTGACATTTTCACGGACATTAAAAACTCCGAGAGGCACATATCCTTCGGTTGCCTCCCTGAGAACAATAGCTCCTGCCTGTTTTTGTTCCCGCAGAAGTGCTTCAAGGACTGCCATTTTGCATGAGTAATAACACCCCCCGACAGATGAGTATTCTGTCTTTGGCCGCTTAATTTCGGAGTCTGAGAAGACAAGTTTCTCATCACCAAGAACCCTGATAAATGCCTCAGTCCATTCATACTGCCACCCGGTCGGGGTGAGAATGACGGCATACCGGTTATGAAGACTGGAAAATTCATGAACCCGCCAGGTATCTATGGGACTGAATTTTTTTACCCGGGTGTAGAGAGAATCAGCAAGGGTGCTGTCCACCGCGGTAATGGACCACCTGGTCGGAACGAGATGCCGCTTCTTGCCGTTCCCCATGGTTCCTGCGGAGAATGCCTTTTGAATCGCAGAAAATGGAACTCTTTCCTGATGGAGGTTTATGACTGCCTCCTTTGAAAGCAGGTCAGTATCATCAAAGACCCGCTCAAGATGGTGGTTCCATCTCACCGGCTCACAGGAGAGTTTTTCAATTGATGCACTTGGTCCAAAGGGTGCATGCTCTTCGCTTAATGAAAAACCAGTGGGAACCTCAAGAAATGCAGCCTCACTCTCAACCGAAGTATCTGACAGCACGATCTCCTGCAGTTGACTGACAAATCTGCTGTGTATATCGGTTGTCTCAACAAGTCGTTTTCCCCGTACCAGACTGAGCCGGTACCCGATAATCTCCTCCTGTGATTTCTGTGCAGGGATCCATGACTCCGGCGTGTCATATACACCCGTATCTCCATGCTCAGGAGTAATAAGCGGTCCGGCATAGACCTTCGGGTATCCGGCACTTCCAATGAAGATGGACGGAGGGGAAGTTCCATCCAGTTCAGTACCGATGGGTACTGACCTGCTCTGAAGCGTTGAGACCGTCAGGGTCCGGAGATATTCAGCCTTACCGATGCTCATTTTTTATCATACATCTCAAC
>CAYWHV010000344.1:0-3178 GCA_964458045.1 uncultured Methanospirillum sp. | reverse complement strand
TTTGGGAATCAGGTTCGACTCCTCCATATCCTGAACAAACTTGCAAAAGAGAGGAGTATCTCGCTTATCATGTCCCGCCATTACCCGGATCATACCTTTCTTCTCTCTTGTCAGGTTGGAATCATGACAAACGGAATAGTTTCATTGGTAGGCCATGCCGAAGATGTAGTGACTGAGGATTCACTTGAAAAGACATATCAGATATCCATAGGAATACATTTCATTGAATCAGCAAAAAGGAATGTCTGTGTCCCCTCCTATCCCTGAAAAAATGGGGATTTTACTCTTTTATTATCATCACCTTTCTTGATGAATCGCCATAGAAATGATACCCGGACCCTCCTTCGATAAGGACATCAAGGATTTTCTCTGAATCAACTACCCGGTTTCCTGCAAGAACCGAGACTTTTCGTTTGAAAAAACTTTCAGGAAGCATAGTTGCAGTCGGACCAATGAGGATAATTTTTGAAGCCGGATTACATGCCTGAAGAATTCCTTCCAGCGTGTCATTCAGTAATGTTGTCCCGGAGATGATTACCATATCAGCCGTAGCAAGTTCCCCAGGGAGATCTTCCTGACTGACAAAAAAGGGCATTTCCTCAGCTTTCAGGGTTCGTATGTCCAGTTCAGCGATACGGTAAGGAATCTCTTTTTCCTTAAATGATTTAATCACCGGGATAAGGGCCCCGATAACAACCGCCTTGTGTACCTCTTCAAGGCGAACGAAGGAAAAAATATCATCGCCTTCTTCGATCCGGTACTGACCGGCTCCTTCCTCCGGATTATTCCGCCATATTCCATCAGATAGAGCATTCAGAGTTGCAATTGCAATAGCTCGTTTGATTGGAGCAGGCTGAGTCAGATATTTGAAGACATCGGTTACCTTCATTCCCTTCAGGTTTCCTGCCCTGGGCATCGCACGTGCCGAGGAGGGGCAACAGACTGATTCCGGAATTGCCTTGATGGGAGTAAAACAGATCCCTGCTGATCCATCGGATAATTGCACACCGGTATAGAAGATCCCGATCACCACCCGGTCAAGAGTAAGAGTTTCAATCTTATCACCGTACCGATCAATCAGGCGGTTTTTAGTTTCTTCAAGGATGGAACCGCCGAAATACAACTCTTTCTCATGAGAAGGAGGGAGGATGATTCCCCCTTCCTGACCATCTGACATTAACAAAGTCTCATCACTCATCTGACCATCTTCTCTGCAGCATGCACATGTGACACTCCAAAGGCAGTCTCAAGGGTTCCGGTACGGATGCATGAAAGTCCATATTTTTTGAATAATCCTTCAAAATGCTCCGGATGACAGAGGGGATGACCGGCACTCTGAAGAGAACGTTCAAGTTCAACAACCGCATTCTGCATCGGAACACATCCCGGTGAACAGAAGTAATGATTGGACACCAGAATGCCTCCATCTTTTAAACCATTGCTGACCAGGCGGAATATCTCATCCAGGTCATTCCTAAATTTGTAGAGGAGGTGGGAGATGAGAATGATATCATACTCAGGTTTATAGATCTCGGTTCTGATATCCCCCTCTCTTGCAATAATCCTCTTTTCCAGGCCATATTTCCGGACATATGAGTCTGTCAGTTCAATAACATGGGGCTGATCCAGGATAACGGCATCCATTTCAGGGTTTAACTGGCAGATACCAATCGTATACATCCCGTGACCTCCGCCGATGTCAAGCATTTTTTTCCGTTCTGCAAAACCCGGAAGATCTCCAATCCATTTAGTCAATGCCTGTGCTTCACCCTGAATGACTCGTTGGGCCAGCATATTGAGATGATCCATAGATGGTCCCGGACCGGAGGTTTGTACCATACCGTCGCTGCTTTGCATGGCGTCAGAGAGGAGATCCCACCTGGAACCGGATTTTGAACTACCAAGAATTACATCTCCCTGGTAATAGGGACTCTCTTTTGTCAAGAAATCCCTGGAGATCCGAGTATTTGAATACTTATCTCCATCCACCGACAAAAAATTCATGGATACAAGGGCATTTAAATAACTCCGGCTGAGCATTCCACACAGGGGAAGAGAGGAAACTATCTCTTCTCTGCTTGCCGCTTCGGATTTCTCAAGATAATCAAACACACCCATCTTCAAGGCACTGGTTAGAATCATCTGTCGCTTATACCCGGTAATAATGGTGTCAATCTCCTGAAATCCATCAGGAAACTGGAGAGAAGAGACCATTGTCAAACTTTTTTCTTTCATTATTTACACCCTATGTATTTATTGATAGTATTGAATTGGCCTCTTCATCAGTGAGGGAATACCGGTAGAATCGTTTGAAGAAGGTTTTCATCTCACTTACCATATCAACATCTTCAAAGGTATCAGGATAGAGCGTCTTTGCAAGCCAGAGGAATCCAAGAGGGCTTTCAGGAGATGGTCTGTCCCACCAGAAACCACCTATCGGTATATTGTAGACCTCACCATTCTTAATTGCAGACAGGCCTGATAATTGCGGATTGCTCACAACATCATCGGAAGGATAGGTTCCGTCAGTATTTCCCCGGATAATCAGCACATCAGGATCCCATTCGGCTAATTTTTCCGGATTTACCTTCGCATCACCAAGGTCTTTAGCAACATTGATCCCTCCGGACGTAGTAACAAACGAGATTCCCCAATTCGTATCGGTTGCCAGATCCTTGTTGGAGGTGTAAAAGACAGTCTTTTTTTCATTCTCCGGAACAGACTTCATCCGGTCACTGACAAACTTCTTCTTTTCATCCCAGTAGGTGATCAGTTCTTCTGCTTTCTCAGGATTATTCAGAAGCTTTCCAAAGGCTCTGAATTCATTGTATATCGTATCTGCAGATGCTTTCCCCGTATATGCCTGGAAGACAGGAAGACTGTTCTCAACAATTTTTGCATTGCCTTTTGCTGCTGTTACACTGTTAATGACAACATCTGGTTTCAGTTTTAGAATTGTCTCCATATTCAGGTCATCAAAACTTCCTGCATTGGGAAGTTCCCTAAGATTTGGAAACATCTTCAAAAACATGGGAAACAGGTTCATTGAAGAGATTGCAACCACCGCATTTGGATCTCCCATGATTACTATCTCCTGCGCAACTCCTCCCTGACAGGCAATAACGATTCTTTGAATATCGGTTGGAACTGTTATATCAGTCCCACTCATGTCTGTTAC
>CAYWHV010000343.1:0-3190 GCA_964458045.1 uncultured Methanospirillum sp. | reverse complement strand
CTTCTTTTCACCGGTGCATGTGCTGCCGAACCTGGAAATATGTCGGCAGGTACTGCTGATCCGAATGCCGTTCATTTCTTTTACACTCCTCTGTGTAGTTCCTGCCATAAGGTCATGCCCTTTATTGAAGAATATGCAGGAGCACATCCGGATGCGGTCATCTTATACCATAACATCGGCGATAACCAGGATGATGTACTTCTTTTTGAAAATTTCCGGAAGATGCATCCGGATAAACAATTATTTGTCCCTGTTGTTTTTATCGGGAATCAGGTACTCATCGGTGAGGATGAGATCTTTTCACAATTTGAAGAGACGGTCCGGGATTTTCAGGTTCAGGAGAGGAGTGATACCGTCTCCAATCTCTCTGCCATGGATGAGACCATTACCATAAATCCGGGTATTCTCTTGCTGGCAGCATTCGGCGAAGGGTTTAATCCATGTGGTCTGCTGGTTCTTGCCCTTTTGCTGGTCTCACTCATGTCAGTGGACTCCCGAAAGACAATTCTGCTCGTGGGTTCTGCATACATCACAGCCTTTTTTCTGGTCAGGGTCTTATCCGGGTTTGCAATTTTTTCCGTCATCCAGCTTCCGGGGGTTGCTCAGATATTTCTGATCGCTGCGGGAATCATCGCAATCATAGCCGGATTATTTCAGATAAAAGATGGTCTTATTAAAAATCCAAAAGCACTCTTTTCCATCCCCCAGTCAAAAAAGAGTTCCATATCAAAATATCTGAAAATAGCCAGTATTCCTGCCGGGTTTATTGTTGGTGCCCTGACCGGTCTGTATGGAATGGCTTGCACGGTCGGGATTTACATATCAATTCTGGGAATGATCTATCAGGATCTCCAGTCCGGGTTATTCTATCTCCTTGCGTATAATGTCGTTGTCGTCCTTCCGCTAATTGCGATCCTTCTCCTGGTACTCTTCGGACTCTCACCGGAGAGACTGAATTCATGGCGGGATGAGAGAAAAGGTCTGATAAGAATTATCATAGGAGTAATTATGCTGATTATGGGAGTAGTAATTCTGGTCCCGATATTCCTCTAATCGCGATTTTTTGCCAGGATCTCCTCAAGGATCTCCACCGCCCCCTGTACGAGCCCCGGGCAGATCTTTCTTATCGCCCCTGTTTTTCCTGCTTCTTCCTTTTCGGAAGGTATCCCCAGGTGATAGCCAAGGAGTATGGGGCATGACACCGATCCAAATCGGTCTGTAAAGGTTTTTACAAACTCCTGAGTGATCTGATGACTCTTTTCTTTCCTTTCTGCATCACTCGTACTGTTCATACCGTGGATGAGCCCTATAGCAAGGACGGCTCCGGACACTGCACCACATATATTCCCGGTTCTCCCTACTCCTCCTCCAAGACCAGTTGCAATCTTCCTGGCAAGATTTGGTTCAAGTCCGTATTCCTCTGCAAAAACAGAAAAGACCGACTGAGAACAGTTATAACCAATGTCGAACAGGGAGGCTGACTCTTTTACACGGTCAGATGCCATAATACCTGTCTCTTCGCTGATCTGAAATATCTACTACAGGCTTATTCACCAGTACCGATACTGTTCTTTTATGGGACCTGTTGGGGTCATGTGGTGATGCACGTAATTTTTTCAGTGATATTTTGTCCGGTTTTACCGCTATTATCTGTATTTTTTTTTTGCCTGTTTTAAGTCCTGGTTTATCTCATTCCTGCAGGTGCCCTGGGTATGCCATTCTGCAGGTGAAACCCACGCATTCTCTTCTCACTTGCATTTTTGTGAAAAAAACCTGGCTTTTAGTAGATATTATATATGAATCTGCGATATTCAGAGTTTTTTACTGAAACCATGAGATCAAAGGCGAATCAGCACGAGACTTTTCATTCATGCTGAGTTTGTGAATTGAAGGAATATTCCTATCCTGATACTAAAAAAATATAAAACAGCACGTTCTATTATCTGGTAAGTCACTCGTGATGTATTGGTGATATCCGGGGTTCAGGGCCCGGAATGTTTAAGAAAATTTAAACTACACTATTATACGTCATTAGACTAATGGGGGGATCGTAATGGTCACAAAACCAACTACCAAAAAGACAACTTCCAAGAAACCAGTCAGCACAAAGACTCCAGCAAAGGCACCGATTGCAAAACCAGCCGCACCAGAAAACAACCTTCAGAAGGTTGTAGATACTCAGGCAAAACAGATCCTGAAGATGGAAAAGATGATCCAGTCTCTGGATGCTGAAGTGAAAGAGATTAAGAAACAGGTGAAGGCAGAAGAAAAGCCAGCACCCGCACCGGTTGTATCAAAAGCAAAAACGCCTGTAAAAGCACCCGTAAAAGCACCTGCAAAACCAGTGGCAAAGTCATCAAAAGCAGTGTCAGCAGCTCCGGTAAAAAAGACTGCGGTTCCAGCGAAAAAACCAGTCAAGGCACCGGCTGCACCAGCGAAAAAGCCAGTTGCAAAACCCGTATCAAAATCTGTTCTTGAAGATATTGTTGAAATACCCAAAGAGATTGCAGGCCGGATAAATGCACTGACCCAAGCGAAGAAGGTGACACAGACCCAGCTTGGAAAAGAGACTGACCTTTCACAGAAGAAAATTCACGAGATTGCATCCAGGAAAGTCCGGGATCTCAATAAGGATATTATTGCCAGACTGACTACTGTGATCAAGAAATACGAAGCAAAATAAATCCGCTTCTCATCTCAATATTCCCTGTTTTTTTATTCATTTGATAATAGTATGGTACAGAATCGAATTTTGTTTGGTCACCGTGGCAGGGTAATCATCTGAGCCAGGTCTGATTATCTGATCTGATATCTGAATCCGCCTTCCGGCACCGTAATTTCAAAGCGTGCTCCGTTTCCATATTCTCCGGTTTCCCGAATTGAAAAACCCGATATGGACAGGATCTGGCGTGCAAGAAATAGTCCAATCCCGGTATGTCTGCCATAGCCGTGCCTGAAGATGAGTTCCTTCTCTTCACTCATAATACCAGTGCCATCATCGGTGTATACTATGATCAGACCGTTTTCAGATTCCTGCACAAAAACATTGATTTTCGTGATGGTACCCCCATGCCGGACTGAATTCTCAAAAAGGGTCGTAAAGACTTTTTTGAATATGAAATCAGTGTATACTTCTATATCATGAGGAATGGTGAGGGAAAGCATATCTTCGGGGAGTGAGAGATCAGCG
>CAYWHV010000342.1:0-3202 GCA_964458045.1 uncultured Methanospirillum sp. | reverse complement strand
CTCTTCCCTGACAACCGGAATATCACTCGGATACTCATCAAGTAGCATCAGATTTCTTGTTGGAATGATCTCCTCAGGATCTCCTGACAACTGAGGCGGTATAATTATCACCGGCAGTACCAGGATCAAAAACAGTACAGGAAACAGAATATGATGAAGTATTCGCATGCTCCCCCTGCATGCAGCATCCCAGGGCATACACCGGTGCAAAACCCCACCAGTCGCACCGGAGAATGCCCGGTATAGAGTATGTTAGTGGCGCAGCACAAATAGTCTCTGGTTTATCCCTGTGCTGAAGCCTTGTAGGTGAGAATATCCCGCCCATGAATGAGCCAGGATCTGCCAACCTTCCGTGCAGGAAGCTTCTTTTCCTTGATGTACTTCCGCATCGTGGTAACGGAGATCCCTAAGGCTACTGCTGCCTCGGTCTGGCTGTACTCCTTGTCGGTCCTGATCTTCATCGAACCCATCTCCATCGCATCCATCACCGGGGCAACCGGCTGCATCTGCACCTTTACGAGAGCTTCCTCAGCCAGACTACCAACCGCAGGCATATCAGAATCAATAACCCCGGCGAGTGGTGACATCCCGGGCACCGGACTGGTAAGAGCCATCAGATCAGGGGCAAACAGGGATTTTTGTGGCTGGAGGGGAGAACTCAGAGCTCTTCCTTCAAGCAGACCGACACGGCGTTCAAGCTCGGCAATCAGTGCCGCATGCCGTGCAACCGTCCCGGAAAGGTCCGTGGATGCAGGAAGGATACCAGCCGCTCCACCAGCAGCATTGGTAGAATCCTGAAAATCCGGGGAAGCACCCCTGGTAACTGCCTGTATATATGACGAGATAATATCGCGGATAAGTGCTGAAAGGGTCGATTTCTGGTTTTCTGCAATCTCCAGCAGTGCACGAATATATTCCTCATCAAGAGATATTGTCAGATCCTTTCTCATAATATTTAGGACAATCCTGTCCTGCACACCTCCGTTGATACGCGAATGAAAATATGAGCGATACTTGAATATGGTTTTACCGATACCGGCCCTGAAAATGGCTCACCAGCACACCCCTATCCCTGGACAAACATACTTTGGTACCCATGACAATATGTACACGCCCATGAACAACTCATCCGGCTGTATCCCAGATGCAATCCTCTTTGATCTCGATAATACCCTGTGTACCTTCATCGATGCCAAATATGCAGCATGTCGTGCAGTCACGGACTATATCGGAACAGGGAATGAAACAGAACTCTTTCAGTATTTCCTACGGCCGGTGCACTCATTTGAAGATCCAAACCACATCTTCGACTACCTGAAAGAAAAGGGATTATACACACCGGCATCCGCTGACCATGCCGCCCGGCTCTTTGAAGACGTGAAGATAGCCCACATTCACCCCTATCCCGGAGTCCTTGACACGCTCAGGCACCTTGCATCACTTGGTATCAAGATGGCCATCGTCACCGATGCAGGATCAGAGCAGGCCAGGAAACGGATGAGAAAATGTGATATCGACTGCTATTTCCCGGTGCTCATCACCCCTGACCGGTCGGGAAAAAGAAAACCGGATCATACCCCGTTCCGGATGGCACTTCGTGAACTCTCTGCAGCAGGGACCATCTGGCTGGTTGGTGACTCGGTCAGAAGAGAAGTAATACCCGGGCAGGAACTCGGGTTTGTTACGGTCTATGCACGATATGGCGATTACTTTGCACAATATAATCCGGACTGTGCTCCGGATCACATCATAGACCAGTTTTCAGACCTGCTAATAATTAACGATCTGCACCTCATACAGGCAGGCCCTCAGGGCCCGAACCGGTAGGTATCAGGCGGGAACACCAGTTCAAACCTGGCACCATTCCCAAATGTCCCGGTCTCCCTGATACCAACCCCGGTTAAATCAAGAATCTCTGATGCCAGATACAGGCCATACCCCTTCCGGTCTGCATACGTCCGTGAGAATATCCTCTCCTTAAAATCAGGATGAACACCGGGGCCTGAATCCTCGAATACCAGCACCAGACCTTCAGGGGCTTTATCGAAAGTAACTTTGATGGTGACGCCTTCGCCCCCGTACTGAAGACTATTTCTCACGATCTCATAGATGACCACGTCAAACATCCGGTCAACAAATAAAAAGAGGCCGCTCAGATCAACATCGGGAACAATTTTTCCCGAGAACTCATGACGGTCGATTATCCGTCGCACCGCCTGGCCTGCCTCGATAAAAGAGGGGGGATTAATCCCGAGGTCCTGGTATGTCCGGGTCAGTTCAGCAACCCGGCGAACCCGTTCGCCAAGATCCCGGCTCTTTCTGATGAGCAGACGGACCTCATCATCATCCACGATCTCATCGATGATGTCAATATACCCGTTAATCCCCATCATGAGATTCATAATATCATGACGGACGATCGCATTGAAATAATTCAGTTTCTCATTTGCCTTCCTGACCGCCTTTTCACTTCTGATATGATCAAGAAGGTCACATGAATCTGGTTCAGGCCTGATTTTTCCTTGTGCAGACCAGATAAGAGAGAAACGACCGGAAGAGAGACGGAAGAGAGATCCCGGCCAGGATGAGTCAGTTCCGGGAATTGCCAGCATTATCT
Organism: uncultured Methanospirillum sp.; assembly: GCA_964458045.1. GTDB lineage: Archaea > Halobacteriota > Methanomicrobia > Methanomicrobiales > Methanospirillaceae > Methanospirillum. Next base: position 585 of record CAYWHV010000342.1, on the reverse strand, counting down.
TTTTGCATTCTCCCGGGGTCATCTCCTGGGCATCACGGATGATCTCATGGAAAAGAAATGCGATGTCAGGGGGAAATATTGTTTCAATATCCATGCACTCGGAATATGATGAGGAAGATACCTCTCCGGAGGAGAGACAGAACTCCATTCTGTCCTCATTTGCCCAGACAAACCAGCAGACCCCAGGTCTGAGCAGGAGTTCCCATTCGTGGGATTTGTCTGGTATTGTTGTATCTTCCATGGTATCAGGCATTATGGCATCGTACGGGTAGTCTATATAGGTTCTGATTTCATCCGCTTATGTGTGTTGGTGCATTCGTTACCAGAATTCAGAAACTGCGTAATAATACTCACCGTTCCAGTATACCCCTGCACCAAACCGATCGGCAAGCGGATCAAGGATATTTTCCCGGTGGCCGGGGCTCTTCATCCATCCATCCATAAGGGACATTCCGATTGCAGTGCCATTGGTTGGATCCACATACCCGACACCGGTCACCAAACCGGTCCCGATATAGGCAAGATTCTCCGCAACCCCTATCCGCACTCCTCCTTCGATATCTTTTGTCACCGGATACCCAAAGG
>CAYWHV010000341.1:1223-3221 GCA_964458045.1 uncultured Methanospirillum sp. | reverse complement strand
TTCGCTCATGACGACGCTGCGCCCCTCGCTTTTGCATACCTCCTGAGGACCGCCTGTGAGCATTATGCATGGGACGTCAGACCTTATCCCTCCGATGAGGACTCCGGGAATAATGCTGTCGCACGAAGCAAGCAGTACAAGTCCGTCGAGGAGCTGTACCCCTGTCATTATTTCGACCGAGGATGCTATGACATCCCTGATCACTAGTTCATATCTGAAGTGAGGCATCCCTATCGGCACCGCGCCGCATGTCGCTATAGTACCGAATTCGAAGGGAGTGCCTCCGGCCTGGAGGATCCCTGCTCTGACACGGTTTGCCAGCCGGTCAAGATGTACATGTCCCAGGCCCGCATCGTTGGCAGTGTTTACTATTCCTATCAGCGGTTTGCTGAGATCTCCGTCATCGTATCCGCAGCCCTTGTAGATGGCTCTCCTTGAAGAAGAGCCTTTGCCTGAAAAGAGACCCAGTTCCTTTGAACGGTATGTCATCTCAGATTTTTCCTTTCTTGTCATAATTTACTTTTTTGCGCATTCGCGGGGGTCGAACTGCATCTGGGGCCTGCAGTTTCGTCCAATGCAGTAATACTCAAAGCCCTTGCCTTTCATTTCTGCCGGGTCGTAGAGGTTCCTTCCGTCGAAGACGATCCTGCACTTCATCAGCTTAGCTAGGCTGTCCCAGTCAAGGGACCTGAACTCCGGCCACTCGGTCACCAGAACTGCCGCGTCTGCACCTTCAAGCAGTTTTTCAATGCCGTCGGCAAATGTGACGTCCTTCGGAAGCATTATATTTGCCTGTTCCATGGCTATTGGGTCATAGGCCCTCACTGAAGCACCGCAATCTATCAGCCCCCTGATCAGAGAGATCGAGGGAGCCTCTCTCATGTCGTCGGTATGAGGTTTGAAGGCAAGGCCCATAACTGCGATGGTAAGGCCTTCCATATCGCTGCCGAACCTTTCCCTTACCATCAGCTGAAGCAGCTCTTTCTGTTTGCGGTTTACTTTGTCTATTGCCGAAGCCATTGTCATATCAAGTCCCTGTCCCTCTCCGATATGGCAAAGGGCCTGTACGTCTTTAGGGAAGCATGAGCCGCCGTAGCCGCAGCCGGCGTTCAGAAAAAAGCTTCCGATGCGCCTGTCTGAGGCGATTCCTTCCTTTACGGAGAGGACATCCGCGCCAATTTTATCGCAGAGCTGAGCTATCTCGTTCATGAAGCTGATCCTTGAGGCCAGCATCGCATTTGCTGCGTATTTGGTTATCTCTGCGGAAGAGGGATCCATAAGGAACAAACGGTCTTCAGGAACAAATGGCGCATATAGTTCGCGCATTATCGAACGGGCTTCTTCAGAGACTGCTCCCACAACTACTCTGTCAGGGTGCAGGCAGTCCTCTATTGCCATTCCCTCTTTGAGGAATTCGGGGTTTGAAAGGACTTCGAGGTTGATCTTCTCAAGCCCTCTCTCATGCATGTGGGCTCTCATGCGCTTCCAGAGGAGTGTGCCTGTGCCTACCGGCACTGTTGACTTGACCACTATGAAGCATGAGTGGTCAATGCACGAGCCTATACTGTCCAGTGCGTTGAGTACCTGTGCAAGATCAGCGCTTCCGTCGCTTGAGGGTGGTGTCCCGACAGCAATGAAGCAGAGCTGAGCGTTTTCAAGCCCTTCTTTGATGTCTGTTGAAAAGGTCAGTCTGCCTTCATTCATGTTTTTCTTCACGAGATCTTCAAGTCCGGGTTCGTATATGGGTATTATCCCCCGCTTAAGCTCTTCGATCCTTTTTTTGTCGATGTCGACGCAGCAGACATCATTGCCCTTTTCAGCAAAGCAGGTCCCCGTTACGAGACCCACATAGCCGGTGCCAACAAAACAGATCCTCATATCAAAAGATCCCCCTCAACTTTTTATCGTAAGCATCGTAATACCCAGGAGGATAGCTCCGATGCCCATTATCCTCAGCACTGTGATTTTTTCTTTAAAAATGAAGAAGCCGACGAAGGT
>CAYWHV010000341.1:0-1213 GCA_964458045.1 uncultured Methanospirillum sp. | reverse complement strand
TCCTGGAGAGCGCCGCAGCCATAAAAAAGAACGATACCCCGAACATCCCGAGCCCGATGATTATCCAGGGGTTGAGAAGGATCTTGAGTATGCCTGTGCTAAGTCCGGAAGAGACAATAGAGGTGTCGCCTCCGTAGGCGTGCTTCATGACAGTGCTGCCCAGAGCATTTGTCATTGCTGAGGCAATAAGGAGCAAAAGGCTTATCCTGTCCATATTTATTTCTCCTCCTGTAGTGCGAGAGTACCCGCCCGTCCGGTCATAGTGCCTATCCTGATGTTTTCTTCCATAGGGGCCGAGTGTCTTGCGTAGTCCGCGCAAGTATGGAATACAGCCCCGTTTTCCTTTGCCTTGACACTAAATTTCTCAAAGACACCTATTTTTGAAAGCCCTTCCATCTCAGCGTGTACAGTGAGAACGTTCCACTCTTTGTCCATGCCTTTAAGCCACACATCCCCTATGGAATCGGCGTCTATACCGGGAAGTCCCAGTATCTCGTCCATCGTTGGAAGTGTAGTGGGGATCTGTACAGGTGAATATGTCCTTCCCCTGAATACAGGGATGAAGGGAGAGTGCCCCCTCGCGTCGCTGCAGTATTCAAGTCCTGCTTCCTCCTGTACTTCAAGGCTGACGGGGGATATCTGCCATCCCGGCGCTGCACAGGAAAGGGGTTTTTTGCCCGAGAGTCGTTCAAACATCTCAGAGGATCTTTCAAAAAGCGAAAGGAATTCGCTTTTGCCGATCCCCGGCAGCTCATCCTGTACATAGACGTGATCCCAGGCGTGTACACCGCAGTCATGTCCCTCATCAGAGGCACGGACAAAGATATCGGGTGCGGAAGGGACTATCATCGGCGCAGGAAGGAGAGTTCCGTACATCAGCGTCTTGATCCCGTAGGTGGAAGGAGCTTTTGTCCTCATCATTTTGGAGATAAAGCCCTTTCGGAATATCCTTCTGATCGCTTTTCCTGAATTATCCGGCCCGAATGAGAAAAATATCGATGCCCTTATACCATGTTTTTTAAAGAGGTCAAGCATCTGAGGGACACCTTCCCGGTATCCCCGCAAAGTATCTATGTCGACTTTGATCGCGAGCTTTTTCAATCCAGGTTTTCTCCGTCCGCGTACCAGCTGATCGTTCTGTTCAGGAGTTCCCGCATTCCGGTCCGCGGTTTCCATCCAAGGAGAGTCTCCATTTTTTCCACTGATGGCAGTC
>CAYWHV010000340.1:0-3223 GCA_964458045.1 uncultured Methanospirillum sp. | reverse complement strand
TATTGTAACCCTCATCGCCGGATTTGCAGCATATTACCTGGGACTTACTGAAGGATTGAGAATGCTTCTCATGATGATCCGGCATGAGGAGGTCAGAACCATGGACGGGGTATTGGTCACAGCGGCTTTCCCCGGCCAGGTAGCAACTTTTCTCCTGGTAACCGTCATTGTAATACCCTGGCTGTATTTCGCAATTCTTGAGTCATCAAAAAATCAGGCCACCTTAGGAAAGATGGCAGCACGGGCAATTGTTACTGACCTGCATGGAAACCAGATTACCTTTGCACGGGCATCACTGCGACATTTTTCAAAATTTATATCAATACTCACCTGTTGCGCAGGAATTTTTGCAATCGCATATACCCGTCATTCACAGGGATTTCATGACATAATTGCAGCATGTCTGGTGTATTACCGGCCCGAAAAAATAGAATAAATTAACAGGGACCACAAGATATGACCTGTGGTTCCTTGAATAATGCATCCCAATTATTATTTCTGTTTTCCTGAGATAACGAAGAATCAGGTATTTCGGACGTTGCATTGATGCCTGAAGTGTACCGCTGAAGTGCTGCCCAGTCCTGTGCCTTAATGATGTCACCAACAGAGGCGTACCCGGATAAGTAGTCGTTTGTTCCCGGGACCAGAGGGGTAGTGTTGTTCACCGTTCGATTTACGGCAGTGGTATTATTACCAAGGCCACTGGTTGAGGACATAACCATACCTGCCCCTTCCAGTTCATCCAGAATATCAGATGAAGACTCTTCAAACATACTGGTCGCATCTTCACCATTGAGGACCTTATCCCCTTCCCATTCAAATGACGTTGGCAATGATGCAAAACCCGGGTTTGATCCTGCTGACGATGCTGCACAAGCAAATCCTGTAAGAAGAGATACGGTAATTATTGTGCATACAATGAATCGATAATGAACCTGCATATCAATCTCGTACATGTTCACGATCGATATGGATAAACTTTCTTATGCCACCGGAAAGAAAAAATGTTTTTTGACCGTTCCCCTCAATCACAGGTGGAACAAGTATGGAAGAGTAAATATTGCCACCATCAGGACAACCATACCGGTGCTTACAAGGCCGACGATATGATCCGTATACCGTGCCAGTCCCCGACGGTTTAAGAGACGTTCAGTCCCTTCCTTGAAGATAAAACCTCCATCAAGAGGTATCATGGGGAGAGCGTTGAAAAGACCGGCTGCCAGGTTAATAAAACCGCTCCAGAAGAGGAGATGGATAAACTCCCAGTACCCGGGAAATGGAACCTGATAATACCCGGTATCTGCAACATCAAAACCCAGTATCCTCAAGTACTGTCCTTCCATCGTAGGGTTAAACGGGACGGAGAGCAGCATGAAAATTCCAATAGGGGAGAACATGCTCTGCACGGTATCAATAATCCCCCGACCATTATAGTAAAAGACTCCCATAAACCCTGATTCACGACTTCCAAGCGCCTCAGGCCAGTTCGAAACATTCAAAGAGTAATCTTTGAGTTCTCCGTTATGATCAAATCCTACAATAACCGTATCACCGGGCCGGGTTGAGTTCAGAATATCGGATACTTCCTGTGATGTCTGCACCGGCTCGCCATTGACCGTCCTGATTATGGAGGGAGTCGGAATATCTGCCTGGGCGGCTGAATAATTCTGGTACAGACCCACAACCACCGGTTCCTGGATTGGGACCGCCATTCCAATCAGGCTGACCAGAAGTCCGAAACTGATCAGGCCAATGAGGATATTATTGATAATTCCCGCCCCATACATCCGCATTCGTGGCCAGGGAGACGCTTTCTTCACCTCCTCCTCATCAGGTTCAACAAAAGCTCCAATGGGTATTATCAGGAACAGGACTCCCATGCTCTTAACGGCAATCTGTTCAACCCGGCAGAGAATGGCATGACCAAACTCATGAACAACCAGTGTCAGGATAAATGCAAACCAGACAGCAAAGGTTGATGGGACAAATTCGTTGACACCAGGAATGAGAAAGATATTCTGGGGCTTATGAAGGGATGTTGGTTCAGGTTTCAACTCCAGGGTCAGGTTTACCGAGAGGAGAAGCATCACTACCATCGCAACGGATACGATGATCACCATCGCGACGCCTATTGTTCCATATATGCGTAAAAAACCGGAGAAGTTTTTGAAGTAGTCGAAAAACCCGACCTGATCTGTTTTCAGCCCGATAATCGGACCATACAGTGTGATGAAACGGGGAAAGGGTTTATATGTCCGGATATATGCCAGAAGGAGGACATAGCCGGCTATGCAGCCGAGCAGAATAAGAAACCAGTCCATGAATGTTTACAGGTGGCCCTGACAAGAAGAAAAGGTTGTGGAACGGATATTAAAAATCAAGAAGAGAACTCTGGTTTTTCTGATGAAGCAGATTTTTGACGGTCTCCCAGCTTGAACGCGCAATTGCAGGAGGCTGATTGTGCTGCCGGATGTAATCCGTAATATAGGTAATTGTTACCTGGTCTGAAGGATATCCACTCCCGATGACACCATATTCCTGCGAGAGTTCTTCTATGATCCGGTCCCGTTCGACCTTCGCAATGATTGATGCGGCAGAAACCGGTGGAAAGAGAGAATCAGCCTTATGACGGGCGACGATAGTGCAATCAGATGGTGAAAATGATGAAACTGTCTCCCCATACCGTTTCTCATTCACATCACATGCATCAACATATGCGCATGTGCATTGGAGAGGAGTGAGAGCCTCTGCATGAGAGCGGGCGACTATCTCATTCATGGTCATAATATGGCGGAGCTCATCAATGTCATGTGCAGTCCGGATTACGATAGAGAATGGAAATTGTGCCTTAATTTCTGCAGAAATCTTCTCTCTAGATTTGGAGGATAATTTTTTTGAGTCGGCCACTCCAAGAGCGATCAGGTCATCCATGTCCATACATCCGACCGCGGCGACCACCATGGGACCCAGGACAGACCCTTTGCCTGCTTCATCTACACCACAGATCATCAATAAAAATTTGGATGGATTGATGGAAAAATCTGATGTAAGCGAAATTATGCCCTTAATTTTAAATGGGGGGATCGTGTGAGTGCGGTTCAAAATGTTTAAATATTGATCATGCATACTTGTAGAGGCACAAGCATTCGCCTCAGTGGCTCAGCCGGTAGAGCGCGTCCTTGGTAAGGACGAGGTCGCGAGTTCAAATCTCGCCTGAGGCTTT
>CAYWHV010000339.1:0-3225 GCA_964458045.1 uncultured Methanospirillum sp. | reverse complement strand
TGAAATTTGTGCCTCCTTTATTGCATGTGCCCGGTCCCGTGGTGTCTTTCCTGGATTTTTGCCACATATGCGGGCAAACTCTCCTGTATGGGGTGTGTAGAGTGATTCGCCTGCAACTGGGAGAGGGTCTCTCAGTGCATCGGCATCAAAGACGCCCTTCCTGATATGGGGGGCGAGGGCCGTGATGACATCATGGGATTCGGGCCCAAGACCCGGGCCACAGAGTACAACATCAGCCTGTTCACATAGGGGAATGATGGTGGCAAGGTCCGCGGGAGTTATTCGATCACCTGCTGTGGGAACATGAATAAGATCCGGTTCGGGCAGGTAATGAGGGGTTACAATCCGGACAATGTCAGCACCGGCCCTGAGTGCTGCAAGACCTGCAAGGTAGGGAGCGCCCTGGTATGGGCCGCCTCCTATAACCAGGATATTTCCTCCCACTCCCTTATGACTGTCCGGGCTCCGGCTCTCCAGGAGAAGAAGATCTCCCGGTCCTGTTCCAATTTCTGCGAGAAGAGGGATCCCGATACCATGGGTATGTGCTCTTTCTGTTTTTGCCCGATGAAATGCACAGACCTGATCCGGGATGATACCTGGAGAGGGGAGATCTGCCGAGAGGATCGGTGCCTCTGCTTTGTTTGCATATTCAATGCAGGTTCTGATCGGTTCCCGAACTTTGCCGGTTCCTCCGGTTCCAAGAAGGGCATCAATGATGAGATCGGTGTCATGAAAAATTCGGTTATGTTCAATCAGGTCATCCCTGCTTCGGAATGGGATGGTATGAACACTGCAAGAGAGAAGACGCTGAAGTTGTGTTCTTGTCGAGTCGGTCTGTCTTCCCGAGTCATACCAGAGGACGGTAATCTCTGCTTCCCCTGCAAGATGACGGGCAGCAACCATTCCGTCACCGCCATTATTCCCGCTCCCGCACAGAATGAGGATTTTCTCCGGATTATACTGGCGTGCAGCCATTGCGAGTGCTGTTCCGGCGGATTCCATGAGTTCCAGTCCACTGATCCCAAGGGCCTGTGCGTTGCAATCAATCCGTCGCATTTCCTCTGGTGAAATGCATCCCTGCCCTAAAAATTCGGAATATTGTGACAGGTCATCCGGAAATGACCTGCTTTGAATGTGGGCTGTCATGAAATCCTCCTCTTACCTGTCTTATATTTCACTCCTTGCACATCCCTCTTTTTCTGATACCTGCATATAGTACCTGAATGAGTCTTCTTGAGGATATCAGGGCTGCTGCTGATGCAGTCCGTTCATGTGAGGAGGTGACGATTATCTCTCATATTGATGCGGATGGGATCAGCAGTGAGGCGATACTGGCACAGGCCCTCAGCCGAGATGGTATCCGCGTTTCTACCACCTTTGTCCGTCAGCTCGATCCCCTGACGCTGGACCAGATCCCGGATGACTCCTCGCTGAAGATATTCTCTGACCTTGGCTCAGGTCAGCAGCAGATGCTTCTTGAGAAGGGACTGGATCCTTCCAGAACAATTATCATTGATCATCATGTCAGTCAGCCGGCAGAACATGGCGACCCCTTCATCGAGGTGAACTGTCTGAACCATGGACATGAGAAGATGAGTGCTGCCGGTGTCTCATATCTGCTTGCCCGGGAGCTTGACTCAATCAATACTGATCTTGCCAAGCTTGCAATCATTGGTAATATCGGTGATATGATGGACCGGGAACATCTCTGCCTCACCGGCCCGGCACGGGAGATCCTGCAGGACGGGATTATGCAGGGTACCGTGGAGCTCTGGGAGCATGATCTGAATATCTATGGGATATCCACCCGGCCGCTGCCACAGTCCCTGGCGTATTCAGATGACATGGAGATACCGGGGGTGAGCAGGGACCCGGATGGTGCAGGGAAGTTTCTTGAACGAATCGGTATTACTCCCATGCAGCCGAACAGATGGCCGGTCTGGGAAGACCTCACATTTGATCAGAAACAGCAGGTATGCTGTGCAGTGATAGAACAGATGGTTGCTCATGGGAAAGATACCGGGCGACTCTTCGCAGACCACTATATATTTCCTGACGAGGACCGGCACCAGGCATCACTCCGGAATGCCTCAGAATTTGCAACGATGCTGAACTCATGCGGACGGTGGCAGCGGCCTGAGCTGGGGGGGGCTATCTGCCGCGGTGACCGGGTGGTCGCATACCGGGAGGCTGAACATATGCTCCGCAATCACCGGAGCAAGATACGCGAGGTCATGCTCTATATTACTGATACCGGCGTGACCGAACTCTCCCACATGCTCTATATTCACGTCGGTGGACGGTTCCCGGATACTATTGTGGGCATCGGGGCGGGCATGGCCCTCTCACGGCTCAATCCCGAGAAACCGATCCTGATCATGTGCGAGGACTCTCTTGATCCATCGATGACGAAGATATCCATGCGGACCCGTCCGGAGGTCGTGAGTAAAGGAGTTGATCTCCAGCAGGCACTCACCCTGGCATGCGAGGGCCGTGAGGGATGTTCTGGTGGTGGCCACCGGATCGCTGCGGGAGCCTTTATCCCCAGAGAAGAAGAGCGTGCATTTATCGAAGATGTCAACCGAATATTAGCGCAGCAATATGCTCAGTCGTGTCAGGACCATCGCTGATCTCCAGTTTGGCAGGGGTACAGGTGTACAATTATTTCCTGATTCCTGCAGGTTTATCACATCCAGACGTGGTGGAGTCCGTCAGGTTCTCCTTGATGGAAAACGCCTTGCTACACTCCGTGCTCATGACGGGCGTCTGACGCTCGGGCTCGCCGGTGGCAAACGTCTCCATAAGGCGCTGTCCGGACAAACCGGCCAGGTGGAACTCAGGGAGGATGTGGTGTCCTTCATCGCAGCCGGAAAAAATCTCTTTTGCAGGCATGTGATCCATGCTGATCCAGGAATCCATGCCGGTGATGAGGTTATTGTGACCGATGGAGACGGACGGTTCATAGCAATTGGTGAGGCTGTCGTATCCGGCACTGAGATGATGGCCTGTGAAACCGGGATGGCAGTATCGGTCAGACACGGCATACAAAAAGAGGAATAATCATGTTACCTGGAATGAACCCCCGCAAGATGAAACAGATGATGAAACAGCTTGGGATGGATATCAAGCCGATTGAAGATGTGCAGGAGATTGTCATTACCACTCCCATGGGTCGGTACGTGTTTGACCAGGCCGAGGTGGCGATCATGAAGATGCAGGGTACCG
>CAYWHV010000338.1:0-3229 GCA_964458045.1 uncultured Methanospirillum sp. | reverse complement strand
AACACCATCCCATCCTCTGATACCGTTCCCTCCACAACTCCGGCGTTATCATCAATATCAGGAAGTGGCTCGTTTGTTCCGGTAATCTCATTCCTAGTCTGGGTGATATTGTATCTTTTCCATTCGGAAACATAATCTCCGGTCCATGGATGTGCTGGATCTACGATCTCACCAACACGGGTTGCATTACTGGTGTACTGTAACTCTGCCTAGTCGAGCCCGGTAAAGGTTACTCTCTGCCCGGGTCATCCAGTCTTCAACAATTTCCCGGTTTTTCATAGAGAACCTTCCCCGATTGGGCAATCTCCCGATAAATAAGGTGGGGGTTATTTTTTTTCTTCTGAAAAGAATCAGGCGTTTCTATCAGAATATCAACAGGTGCGTCCGTATCCCATAAGAGTTGATATAATTGCATTGATAATTATCTTCTTTCCTGAACATCCGATTTTAAAATACAAATATCATAATCACTATAATCATTGGCGGTTTCTGTTGCTCTGGATCCAAAGAGAATTATCGAATCAGGATCAACAGCTTCCACGATTATCCTGATAATATGTGAGAGAACAGAATCGTTCATTATTGTATCCTATGAATGATAAATACGTATATGATTGTATTGTTGAAAAAGGATATGGCTTTTCGGGTCTCTTTTTTATACAGTCAAATTTCCCCAATTTCCCTCACCGTCCCTCTTATCAAAAGAGAGTTTTCATACACTTTTTTTCAATAATCACAACGAAAAATGAAAAATTACTCCCAGGATGAATGAACAATTATTCAGTCTGTTCATCAGTCACTTAAAATACCTATCAAAACTCATGTATGATTCCAATTACAGGGAGCAGTTCTATGAAAAATAATCTTAAATATGCTCTGACCATTACGTTTGCTATCTGCTTATTCGCAATATTCGTATCGGCCAGTCTTTCGCAGACGGATGAACTATCGGAAGGAACTGGAGCACTCATCCCCACGGTCTCATTCAATGACACACCGGTTCAGTATGCAGAGGTGAATGGAGTCAGCCTCGGGTACAGGGAGTTTGGATCCGGAGAACCCCTCCTGATGATTGAAGGTTTTGGGGCAACCATGGATGACTGGGGCGAGACATTCATTGGCATCCTTGCCTCTGAATACCATGTGTACATGTATGATCACCGGGGAATGGGGTACAGCAGTGATAGTAATAAAGCCCCCTCAATGTCACAGTATGCGGAAGATGCTGTAGCCCTAATGTCCGCTCTCGGATATGAGCGTATGCATGTATATGGGGCTTCCATGGGCTCCTCGATATCCCAACAACTGGCCATAGACCATCCTGAACGGGTACAGAAACTGATCCTTGATTCCAACACCTATAGTGTTCTTATTCCTGAAACGAAAGTCCTGCATAGTATAATTGAGACGGTGGCCGTGAACGCTTCAGAGCCGCAGGGACTTCGGAATGAAGCACAGGCCAACCTGGAATGGAATGGATCATATGACGGACTTTCAGGAATTAAAAAGGATGTCATGCTCGTCGTGGGCACAGAAGACGTTCTTACTCCGGATGAGGTTTCTCTTCAGATTGCCGGACAAATAAACGGATCCTGGCTTGTACGGTTCAAAGGCCTTCCCCATACCGGATACCATGAGGCACCGGTTCAGTATGGACAGAATGCCCTGAATTTCCTTGCTATGAATCAATCGCCCGTCTGATAACGGGAAAATTTATTTTTGGTGGAGTTTTATTGTCGGGATGAACTTCATCTCCTCCTGACCCACCTGGACGGTTCCGGTCCAGTCCTGATACCCATCAAGCCGAACGAGCAGGGTATGGAGTCCTGTCCTGACAATCAGGGAATCAGCCGGTGTCTGCCCCTGTTTCACTCCATCCACGTAAATATCTGCACCGGACGGTTCTGAATAGACACGAACCATCCCCGATGGTCCAAGGGAGGGTTCGCCATTCACGTTGATGAATGCTGGTTTTCTGACAGCCCCGCCTCCTGCTGGCCCGTTTACTTCAAGTGAGACCGTATATCTCCCGATCCCCTGGTAGGTGTGAACCGGATTCTGTTCGCTCGAATCAGTCCCGTCTCCGAATGTCCAGTGCCAGGAAGACGGAGAGCCATCCGAGGTATCGGTGAATGTAACCTTCAGCGGGGGCGTTCCAGAAACCGGTGTCGCCGTGAAATCTGCCGATACAGAAGATGGGTCTGTTACCGTGATATACTCATCATAATCCGCAACACCCCAGAAATCAACGACATCGGTTTTGGTATCGTAGATGTTGTAGATAACCACGTGGAGCAGGAGTTTCACGTCATACGTGTCGGTTTGTGCATACGTGTACACCGGGTTCATTTACTTAAAAAACCGAAAATAATTTGATTTTTCTAGTTCCCCCCATGGGATGAAAAACTCCCATCTGGAGAAAAATGCCGTCCTGGAAAAATTTTCCTGCGCTAACGATACAGTAAGTTTATGGATGAATATCTCTTCTACTCCGGTTTATGGTATGAATCCCCCTCATCTGATCAGGAAGGAATATTCACCCACTTTTTTGTTTTTCGACAAGATTCATGAGAGCAAAGTAATATTCTGGTTTTCTGGTTGTATTGAGATTGTACCATGCATCCAGTATCTCCTCCTGCATCACATCAAGTCTTTTAATAACCTGGTACGCAAAATCTACCGGGGCCAGTCCCGAAGCGGTGATAAGATTCCCTTCGGTTACTGCCGGCTGGTCAAGGTAATGTGATTCCCCGGTATATCCCGGACAAAACATTTTCAGAACCATCACATCATTGCTGGTATGCCTGCAATTGTTGAGAGCACCTCCTTGTGCCAAGGCCATGGTTGCGCCACAAATTGCTCCAATCACAAGGTCCGTTTTTAATAATTCCTTTACCCGTTCAATTGATTGGATATGAGAAGGATCTGCCCATGTTAGAGAACCCGGAAGGATGAGGAGATTTCCAGCAGCCGGATTGATCTCATTTATAGAGATTTCGGGTTGTAGAACCATACCTCCCATGGTTGTTACCGGGTTTTGATCGCATCCACAAAGAACAAGATGGTATGATATTCCCTGTTTGCAATACTGCCCTGATCCTAATTCTGCAAGAATATATCCCGGTTCCCAGTCAGCCATTTTGTCCGGGACATAGAGGTACATTATTCGTTTCATAATCTGCGTTCATCCCTTTTCTCTGAATACATAAAAACATATGACATACAAAAA
>CAYWHV010000337.1:0-3233 GCA_964458045.1 uncultured Methanospirillum sp. | reverse complement strand
CGTTGTTCCGGGTCATCGTCAGGGGGGCGATACCAGGGTGATGATCCTGTCATCAACCTCCCTGTTTACGCCATGAGTTCCGTTGAATGGGATGAATGTTGCCTCCTTCCCGGCAGATGTTGCAAGGGCCTCTCCTTCGGTAAAAGTAATCACCGGGTCATCAGGGGCATGAAATACGATGACGGGTCTGGGCGCTATCCTTCCGACCTCTACATCCGGGTCGATGCTGAGGAGAAATTCCCTGATCGGAGATGAATAGTCCTCCCCAATGCGGTGAAAGCCGGAGGTGGAGATTCCAATATATCCGGCAAAACCCGGATCAGAACCTGCGGCAAGTGCGGCATACCGGCCTCCGTTCGAATCACCGACTGCATAGGCCGGAATATTGGGATACTTTTGCTGGAGATATTTTCGTGCGGCAATTATGTCGGCCGCAATCAGGTAAAACTGCGGCCATGTTCCCTGCACAAAGAGTTCGGCATCCTTTTCAATGTTCATCGGATATCCGGGGGTGGCGCCTCCATTTCCCCTGACATCCATGATAAGAACTCCAATCCCATACTTCGGATAATAGTTCATGTATTCAGCGTACCCTGCCGCCGGGTTGTTGGCGCCCGGAGCCCAGACCAGAAATGTAACTGGGTTTTCCGGACTGACCAGTATCGCATGCACATCCCCGGCAAATCCCTTGAATATCAGGTCGGTTGTGGTCAGGTTCTTCCCTTCTTCCAAAATCCGTTCATCAACCACACAATCCGGAACAGAGAATGTGATGCTCCCATCAGGCGACAGATCCCATGATGCAACCGGTTTTTCTTCCCCACCGAAATCAGTGCAGCCTGCACTGAGGAGGGAGATGGCGAGGATCAGGGCCAGGAGAAGACTGGTATTATTCATCAGAACGTCCGCACATCCACCGGTAAAAGATACAGATGGTCTTTGCATCCACAATCTCACCGGTCCGGATCATCTCCCTGATCTGTGCTGCAGTAAACCGGACCGGTTCTATTACTTCGTCCTCATCAGGTGAATGCTCCCTTGAGGGGACCAGATCTGTTGCCTCAAAGAGCCAGAGACGCTCATCGGTAAAGCCCGGGGTTGTATAGATATATCCTAAGGCATGCATGGACCCTGCAGCCATTCCGGTCTCTTCGATGAGCTCCCGTTTTGCTGTCTGCAACGGATCCTCACCTTCCTCCATGGTTCCGGCAGGTGCTTCGTAGATATGGGCACCAATCGGGGATCTCCATTGCCTGATAAATAAAAATTCATCACCGTCATGGGGGAGTATGACAACCGCATCACCGGGATGGACAACAATGGCCTCTCTCTCCCGCCCATCCGGAAGTTGAAATCCCCGCTTCTCGACCCAGAGCCTGCGGCCGCGATAGATCTCCATGATCACCGGTAGGGGATGGGATCCGGTATCCCGAACTGTCTGAATGCTTCCAGTCTGAAATGGCATGACCCACAGATCCCGCATGCAACCTCATTCTCTGTATAACAGGACCAGGTATCCTCATACGGAACCTTCAGATCCATACCGATCTTCAGGATTTCTGCTTTATTGAGTGACACGAAGGGCGTCTTCAGGGTAATGCCTGCATCGGGGCGTGTACCAAGGGTGATTACCTTCTGGAATGCATTGATGAACTCTGGTCTGCAGTCCGGGTATCCTGAATAGTCTGATGCCTGGACTCCGATATATATGGCATCCGCTCCCCGCGCCTCTGCAAAACTGGTGGCTACCGAAAGGAGGTTTGCATTTCTGAAGGGCACATAGGTATCCGGGATTCCCTCTCCTGCATCTTCATGAGCTTTTACCTGTATTGCGCGATCGGTCAGACTCGAGGCACCAACCGCCTTCAGGTAGGCAAGATCCACGTCAAGGAATTCAAGGGCGTTGAGGTGGCGGGCAATCCGTTTTGCACATTCCCGCTCCTTTTTTTCGGTCCGCTGCCCGTAGGTAAAGTGCAGGGCAAGGATATCATAACCGTCATGCTTTGCAAGGCAGGCGAGTGTGGATGAGTCCATCCCGCCTGACAGGAGACATACTGCTTTCATATCAGGGTAATCCTATGAATTTGTGTAACTGAAGCTGCATTCGTGCCGGAAGATTTCTGGAGAGAATATATGATGCAATTCGTTGATAATCAGTCCCATATACCGGTGAGATGAATATATCTGCCGCTATCTGGTGGGTCATTATTATTTTTTCAGCATACTGCAGGTCATCATCTGTTCCGACCACAAACTTCACCGAGTCGGTGGATCTCAAATCCGCCAAGAGGTCGATATCACTTCTTTCGCCTGAAGATGGACATTTCACGTCCATACAGATCGATACCTCGTCCGGAAGACCATCAAAGGGGAGTGTTCCGTTCGATTCCATGCTCACCTTTTTTCCGGCGCTGATCAGCCGGCGGGATAGTTCTGCAACCTCATTTTTCTGGAGGAGTGGTTCACCACCGGTAATACAGACATGGTGTGGTTTTTCTGCGAGCGCTCTTGCAGCAACTTCGTCAACATCCATGACAGTGCCGCCCTGCCTGCTTGCCGGAGTATCACAATAGGAACATGAAAGATTGCACCCGGCCAGCCTGATAAAGATGGTCGGGTAGCCGGAGGTCAGTCCCTCTCCCTGGAGTGACGTAAAGATTTCAGCGATCTTCATGCCTGAGCTCTGCGCAGCCGGTGGGTGATTCCCAGACCCTGATGGTATCGACGATGATATCTCTCCCGCTGTCTTTGTATCGTAATTCTATAGCATCCCTGATCAACTGCGCCAGAAGTTCGCTCGTCGGATCGCCGGGTGTGGTGATGACCTCATGAAACTCCTGGATACGCGGGACCATCGGATCTGCTTCATTGAGGATGATCTCGTGGTCATAATAGTCCACAACCTCGCGGATCTCATTATAGTCAACCAGAATATTTGTCTCTTCATCGGTGTAACCTGATAGCCACACTTCCACCTTCCAACGGTGGCCGTGAAGATTGTGACACTTCCCCCGGTAATGTAACAGCCGGTGACTTGCGTCAAACGAGACCTCTTTGTAGAGTCTGATCTGCATGAGATTAGGTTGGGCGTGAATACAACTATTATATTGCATAAGTGTCAACGTATACAGACAGGTTTCAAAGCCGACAATTTATATCAGAATCGTCGCGCATTTGGATTCTAATTCGCCTCTCAATGGCGAAATTATCGAAGATTATCAGAGTGATGTAAT
>CAYWHV010000336.1:0-3240 GCA_964458045.1 uncultured Methanospirillum sp. | reverse complement strand
CCGATGTCTCCATCGAACCGGAATCAGGTTTTTCAACACCGGCCAGTAGTTTTGCAAAGGTGGATTTTCCAATACCATTCTGTCCGACAACCCCGATGACCTCACCGGCGAAGATCTCACCCGGATGCACCGTCAGGGAGAACCGGTCAAAGGATCGTTTCATCTCCGGAATCATGAGAAGAGGTTCCCGCTGTGATCCGTCCTTGTGGGCCCTGACTTCAAAGGTCACCTGGTAGTCACGGAACCTGACATTCTCTTCAACCAGGAAACCTTCAAGATACTGGTTAATACCAATCCGAACCCCTTTCGGACGGGTGATGATACCAAAGACTGCTGGTTTACCATAAGCGATATGAACCGTGTCGGCCAGCATATCAAGGATGGCGATGTCATGCTCGATGAGAACCACCGGCTTTTCGGCTGCAAGTTCCCGTATTGCTGAAGCGGCTGCCATCCGCTGGTAGATATCAAGATACGGGGTGACTTCATCAAGGAAGTAAAAGTCGGCATTGCGTGCAAGTGCTGCAGCAAGAGCGACCCGTTGCAGTTCTCCGCCAGAGAGGTTCGCAATCTCCTGGTCAAGGATCTGGCGGATTGAGAGGAGGTCAAGGTACCGGTCAAGGGCCCCCCGTTCGTCAGTAGTCTTTAAGAGATCCCAGACCTTCCCCTGAAAGACTTTGGGGATGACATCGATATACTGGGGCTTGACTGATGCCTTGAGTGACCCTTTGGAGAGCCGCTGCAGGTAATCAAAAAGTTCGGTTCCGGTATATTTCTTCAGAACCTCTTCCCATCTCACTTCGGTGTCAAAGATCCCAAGGTTCGGACTGATCTGCCCGGAGAGGATCTTCATCGAAGTGGATTTTCCGATACCGTTGGCCCCGATTACACCCGTTACCTTTCCTTCTATCGGTGCTGGAAGACCATAGAGGACGAAGGTATTTGGTCCGTACCGGTGGGTTGGGTGCTCCAGTTCCTCTGGCAGAGTGATGATATCAATCGCTTCAAAGGGGCACTTTTTCACACAGATACCACACCCGACACAGAGTTCCTCGGAGATGACTGCTTTCCCCTCTTCATCAAGCGTAACTGTTTCATCTCCGGTGCGGACCCGTGGACAGTACAGGATACACTCAGTCCCGCATTTGCGTGAATGACAGAGATCTTTATGGACGACGGCTATTCGCATGGGCTATCAGGATGATATGGTGGTCTCGGAGAGCAGAATGGTCCAGGTGACATACCAGAACGCAAAGGTGATAAAACCCTGGTAAAACCAGTCTTTCTTCTCAAGTTTGGTCGTGTCTATCCGGACAAGCATGAAAATGTGTTTCTGAATGATTATTGAGGCAATCATCACCAGGATGGGAAAGATAAAAGATTTCCCTGCCCCTGATGTTGCGGTTGCCTGTTCGGTCAGAAAACAAATGATTCCGGCGATACACCCGGCACCTACGGCAATGAGGGTGCGCGTGATACGCTTCGTATATTCTGCCGTTTCATCAACGGGGAGAGGTGTGGGGGTTATTTCTGCTGGAGTAATCGGGACCGGTTCTTCTGTCATTGGGGCACCAGTTGTCTTATTTTTTTAGTCATGAGGCCATATGTAATTTGGTATCATGGCGACGATGCAGGGGATGAGTGGACTTGACCTCATCACAGTAACAGACGAGATCACACGGCTCCTCCCCCTCTGGGTGCATAAAGTGTACCTGGATGAGAAGCGTCTCTGTATCTTCAGACTGAATAGTAAAAATCAGGGAAAGGTCAATATCCTCATTGAACCGGGGAGACGGCTCCATTGTGTATCCACACTTCCTGAGATGCCGCAGATCCCCCCGGCATTTGCAATGTTTCTCCGGAAATATCTTGCCGGTGGGAGGGTCGATGGCATACGCCAGCAGGGTCTGCAGCGGACAGTCATAATCGATATCAGAAAGTCCGAGCAGCTCTTCCATCTCATTGTTGAGGTGTTTGATGATGGAAATATCATCCTGTGCGGGGAGGATATGAACATCATCCAGCCACTCACCAGGCAACGGTTTAAAGACCGCGATGTTCTCCCCGGGGCAACCTATGTCTTTGGCCAGCCTGATGTCAGTTCCATCACGGTTGATGAGTTTGCCGGGCGGCTGTCCACTGATGACCGGGATATTGTCAGGTCCCTTGCCGTCGGTTCGTTCCTCGGTGGCCGGTATGCAGAATATATCCTCTCCGCTACCGGTATAGATAAAAATACGCTTGCAAAGGATGCAGATGCCCCGGCTCTCTATACTGCCATTCATGACCTCCTCGAAAAAGCCCGCACTTCTCCGACTCCGGTCCTTGATAAAAACGGGTGTCACCCGGTTCCTGCCGGGGATGAAAAACCCGGTTCCTATGACTCTTTTAATACTGCCCTTGCTGCGTTTTACCCCATTGCAGCACCGGTGAAAAAACAGGAGGAGAAGAAACGGGAATCCCGTGAGGACCGGATCCGTCATCAGCAGGAGGAGGCGCTCGTTAAGTTTGAGAAGAATATCACCCGGAACGAAGAGCTCGCGTCCCTGCTGTATGAAGAGTATGGCTATGTATCTGATATCATTGCCACGCTTTCAAAGGCTTCTGAGACCCGGTCATGGCAGGATATCGAGGCTATATTAAAAAAGGATGCAACCGGTGCAGGGAAGAGAATCATCAGGATATTTCCAGCAGAAGCTGCAGTTGAACTCGATCTGGGCCGTCCGGTAAAAGTCTTTGTCCACGAGACCATAGACCAGAATGCCGGCAGGTACTATGATCAGGTGAAAAAGTTCAAGAAAAAACTTGCCGGGGTTAAAGTGGCCATGGAGCGTGAGGTACAGCAGTCACGGACCCGGAAAGTGCTGTACCAGCGGCCAAAGAAGCGATGGTTTGACCGGTTCAGGTGGTTTTACACATCAGATCAGGTACTGGTTATCGGTGGCCGGGACGCCGGGCAGAATGAAGAACTGATCCGGAAGTACCTGGAGGGTGGCGATACTTTTGTCCACGCTGATGTGCATGGGGCCAGTGTGGTTGTTGTAAAAGGAAAGACTGAAGCCTTGGATGAGGTGGCACGGTTTGCTGCGGCATATTCTGGTGCATGGCGGGCAGGGTTTGCATCAGCTGATGTGTATGCTGCACGGCCGGATCAGGTATCAAAGACGGCAGAATCTGGCGAGTATCTTTCCCGGGGTTCGTTCGTGGTCAGGGGAGAGCGGCAATGGTTCCATGACGTCC
>CAYWHV010000335.1:0-3246 GCA_964458045.1 uncultured Methanospirillum sp. | reverse complement strand
ACCGGAGACGGGGTCAATGATGCTCCTGCCCTTCGCCGTGCCCATATCGGGGTTGCGATGGGGTCCGGGACCGATATTGCAAAGGATAATGCTGCGATGATCATCACTGATGACCGGTTCTCATCCATAGTGGCTGGTATTGAAGAAGGGCGTTTTGCGTATGATAATATCAGAAAAGTGACCTACCTGCTCGTCTCAACCGGTGCAGCTGAAGTGATACTCTTTACCTGTTCCCTTATTGCCCATCTGCCTTTGCCACTTCTTGCAGTCCAGCTACTCTGGCTGAATCTCGTAACTAACGGTATTCAGCATGTTGGTCTTGCCTTTGAACCTGGTGAGAAGGGTGCAATGAGCCGTCCGCCCCGGCCACCGTCCCAGGGTATATTCAACCGTCTGATGATCGGTCAGATTCTGGCATCTTCTGTCATCATGGGTTTGATCGGGTTTATTGCATGGTACTACATGCTCTCAATCGGTGTTGAGGAGAATACTGCACGAAACCTGGCGGTCCTTCTCTTTGTCCTGCTTGAGAATGTCCATGTCTTTAACTGCCGATCAGAGTATGTATCTGCATTCCGGATACCCCTGTCAAGAAACCTCTTCCTTGTCGGTTCGGTAATTGCAGCACAGGTGATACACCAGATTGCCATGCATATCCCGGTTCTGCAGAATGTACTGGGATTCCAGCCTGTCAGTCTCTCACAGTGGGGAGTGCTCTTTGCAGCAGCATGTCTTATCATCGTGGTCATGGAGTTGTTTAAGGTAATCTGGCCACGGGTTGATAAAACAGAATAACTCTCCATCCTTCTTTTTGAGTAAATTTTTAATAATGTCAGATTTAAATTTGAACCACGATCATTTTTTTACAATGGAAGAATCTAATATTTCCATAGCCAATAACATAGATACTGAATATCCCCGTCATGGTTTGTTATGTTTACATGTATTGAGGTAGGGGAAGATTATTCTCTTCCTTTAAAAGAAATAAAAGATTTATTGGGCATTAAGCCTCACGATATTTTTAATATTGAAATTTTAAATAATTCAACAATTCAACTAAAACGTGTATCCCAAGAGGATTCCCTTATTGATCTCATTGATCATCCTGCGATACTTGGTCGGCCTGTTACCTCATCAGAACTAAGAAATATCGATGACGAACTATTCGGCCCTGATGTCCAAAAAACAGGTGACTGGAATGAATGAAAAACAGGTACCAGCAATGGATGAACATGAAAGTTTAAAGCCTGAAAGTTCATATTACAATACACCAGGCATTCTCCGATTTTTTGGAGGAAATTGGAGAGCCGGAAGCAAAAGAGGATATTGATACGGTATTGAATGAAATACGATACAGGACCGATTCATAATTTTTTCGCTGCATAAGGTATTATTATTCATACTCTTTGAACACGAGCATTCATTTAATATTTTATGAACATTCTGAGAAACCCGGGACCTGTCTATGGTCAGTTACTCGTTGTCATCGGAGCTGCTCTCATAAGTTTATCTCCGGTCTTTGTCGTTCTTTCCGGAGTAAGTGCGAGTGCCTCTGCATTTTACCGGATGGCATTATCCCTTCCTCCCCTTATTTTGCTTCTGGTCTTTATCCGAGGGAAAATCTGGCTTGGTCCCCGGCAATGTGGTATTGCCCTTCTTGCAAGTATCTTCTATACACTTGATCTCTCCTGCTGGCACCAGAGTATCCTCCTTATCGGTCCCGGACTTGCAACGATCCTCGGAAATTTCCAGGTATTTGTCCTGGCAGCGTTCAGTGTCCTTGTTCTTCATACCAGGGTCACCCCCCGGCTGATCCTTGCAATCCCGGTCTC
This sequence comes from uncultured Methanospirillum sp., assembly GCA_964458045.1. Taxonomy (GTDB): domain Archaea; phylum Halobacteriota; class Methanomicrobia; order Methanomicrobiales; family Methanospirillaceae; genus Methanospirillum. The sequence continues at coordinate 1,414 of CAYWHV010000335.1, read as the reverse complement.
GATAATTGGCCTGTATCTTATCTGCGGGGTGCAATGGAGCACGGCTTCTGATGGTTTTCAGATAGGAGTCCTGCTTGCACTCACCACTGCCTTCTGGTACGGCGGGTACGTATTATTCCTCCGTCTTTTACAGACTTCATTTGATCTGGAGGGAAAAATTGCCAATCTGTGTATGATATCCATCCTCACCACCATTATTACCGGGCTTGTAGTAATCGGGTCCGGAGATAGTTTTGATGTCCCGAGCGTTGATTCATGGCTCTATCTTGCTGGTTATGCCATAATATGTCAGGTTATTGCATGGCTGCTCATATCAGCAGGACTTCCCTTTACGGTTCCGATTAAGGTCGGACTGATATTACTTCTGCAACCAGCCGGAGCTTTTATCTGGGATATTCTCATCTTCAGGCTTCCGTTTACCAGTGTCACCGTCCTTGGTGTTGTGATAACACTTGGAGCGATATATCTTGGATCAACAAGCACCAGTCCGGGAGATAAATCAGAATCCGATTAACTGATATCATATCCAGTAGTCCTCTTTTTCGAATATAAGTCTGATATTGCCTCCTCACATGTTCAGCAGCAGATGTGAAAGTGAACACATCAGGCGATGAGGCATACCTACTTGTATTGTGTCACCCATAATTCAAAGGAATGGATTTGGCCCATACATATGGAGGGATAACGATGAAACCATATCTTTATGCTCTTATTTTCATTCTGGCTGTCTTTATCTGCGGAGGACTGGTGCAGGCAGCGAATTCTCACATTGCAGTAACCGATTATCAGATAACTCCCTCAGTCCTGATGCCGGATGAAAAAGGCATTGTAACGGTGACTCTTTCTAATACCTGGTCGTCTGGAGCAGGTATTCCCTCACCGGCAGAGCAAGGTCTGAATGATGGAAGCTCTGAACCTTTGGGAGTCTCCCCTTCTCCTGTCATTGACAGTGTTTTTCTGAATGGGAAAAAAGATATTGATGTTCTTGCCGGAAACGGTGAGTTTGAAGGACAGGTGGGGCCTGGTCAGTCAGTGCAGATCTCATTTGTCATCAAGGCCCCCCAGGTAAGTGGGATTTACTTTGCAGAGCTTCTTATCCGGCTTCGAAACCAGGAGAGCATCAAATATCCGATAGCGGTAAATGTGAATACTCCAATCTCTGCCGTCAGGCAGCCAGCCCTCATTGTATCACAGTCATCATCAGGTCCGATTCGACCAGGAGAATCATATCCTGTTCAGATAACTTTGGCAAACCATGGAGTCAGCCAGGCAAAAGACATCACCGTCCGGGTGAAAGAGACCGGATCATCACTTGCTCCCCTTCAGACGAACGCATTTCACATTGAAAAATTAAAACAAGGCGAGGAGTCATCAGGGGAAATTACCTTCAATACCGATAAAAATGTCAAACCCG
>CAYWHV010000334.1:0-3258 GCA_964458045.1 uncultured Methanospirillum sp. | reverse complement strand
AAGCAGATTGAAGATGCAATCAGCCAGTCAAACCAGAAACTCAGGCTTCTCACCGGTCTTACGAGGCATGACATACTCAATCTTCTGACTGCTATTCACGGGTATCATGAGTTTGCTCTTGACTCACATAACAAGGAGGAGATGGCAGAGTATATCACGAGGGCTCATGAAGCGGGAAAGAGAATTGAGACCATAATCGGATTTACCCGTGAATACGAGAATTTCGGGATCGCGAGTGCCGGATGGCAGAAGATAGCGGCAATTATTGATTCAGCACGGCTGGAGATTACAACCGGTTCTGTTATCATCATTAATCAGGTAGATCCGGATCTCGAAGTATATGCAGATCCGATTATCAGAAAAGTGTTCACAACGCTTCTAGAAAACGGGATTCGACATGGCGGAGAGATCCATACGATGAGATTCTTGTCGCGAACCGAGAATCGTTCCCTGATCATACAATATGAAGATGACGGAAAAGGTGTCAGGGCTGAAGATAAAAAACGAATATTCAGGCACGGATTTGGGACTCATACCGGGATCGGCCTCTTCCTCTCCGAGGAGATCCTCTCCATAACCGGTCTTTCAATCAGGGAGACCGGGGAAGAAGGGATAGGAGCCAGGTTTGAAATTATGGTCCCGGATGGGAAATGGAGAAGATAGTGAGTAAATTCGAAAATGCAAAAAAACCTTCTGACTCTACTCACCTCATCTGTCGATCACAACAGGATCCATACTGCTCACCCTAATAATAAAAGCCAGTTTCCTCATCATGATTCTCCATAAGAGAGAGATCAAATAGATAAGAATTGCCCAAGAGAGAGGAGATGATTCCAGTTTTTAATTGATCGACATATAATAACATATTAATAAAGAAAAGGATTACTATCATCTCATGATGGGGCTCATGCAACGCATAACACATTTTGGGATTGGGAATAAAATTCTGGGTCTTTGTCTTTTTTTCTGCATTTTTCTTCCGATCATCGTTGGAGGTATAGCCTACTTTGTTGCTGTTGACGTGATGAATGAAGAAACAAAAACAAATCTGCTCAACCAGGTCACAACAACGAAAACATTAACGGTAAAATTTGATACCATTTCTAAAGAGGCAACCGATGGTGAGAGCGTTCTGGATGTCTTAAAACAGCAGATTCGTGAAACCGAAGTTGGCAAGACCGGATACATGTATGTTATAGACAGCGAAGGAACACTCATTGTCCATCCAAATCGTGAAGGCGACAATATTGCTGAATATGCATTTATCCAGGAGATTATGAGAACAAAGGATGGATATATCAGATATCCCTGGGAGGGGCGGGATAAAGTTGTTGCATATACCTACTACGAACCATTTGACTGGATTATTGCATCAGGAAGTTATATTGAAGAGTTCGAAGGTCCGCTTGAAGCGATAAAAAATGCAATCATCATCAGTGTTATCGTAAGTGCCCTAATTGGCGGACTTATCGCATATTTACTGGCACGAAGTATAACCAAACCGCTGCTTCAGGTTGTGGATATGATCAGCGAATTATCGAAAGGACATCTGGGCAGGCGTCTTTCAATGAAACGCCGGGATGAGATTGGATCCATGGCCAATTCGATGGATTCGTTTGCTGATTATCTGCAATTCTCCGTAATTCATACCATTCAGCAGATAGCAAGCGGAGAAAAGGCACAGCCTATCCCACTTCATGATACCAGCGATGAAATCAGTCCTGCTATAAACCAGATGATACAGACACTCAATTCACTACTCGACCAGATTGGAGTCCTTATCGGAGAAGCCAGGGAGGGAAAACTACAGAGCCGGGCAGATACTGCAAAATTTGTCGGGATTTATCAGGAACTGGTTTCCGGGATCAATAATATGCTAGATGCCATAACAATTCCCCTCAATGAGACACTCCGGGTTGCAGAGCGGTTTTCAAACGTGGATTTCAGTGCACGGTTTGATGAGAAAATCGCGGTGAGGGGAGATCTTCTTGAATTGAAAACCAAACTGAATCAGGTCGGCGAACATGTCGGGACACAATTAAAAGTAGTTATTGGTGAGATATCTGATCAGGTCAGGAATCTGTCTGAATCAGCCGAATCCACAGCCGCAACGGTGGAGCAACTTGCCGCCGGAGCGGATACCATCGCCCAGAACGTGGACAATGTTCAGAGAAATTCTGATGTTACCAAGCGTTCGGTTCAGGAAGTGCTCACCGCCATGGAAAACCTGTCCACATCAGTTTCCGATGTTGCCACCAAGGTAGATTCAGTCACCCGTCTCAGTCAGGATGCAGATTCAACATCCATTCAGGGTGTATCAAAGGCGGCAACCGCTGAAGAGGGCATAAAATCTATCAGTGAAGCGGTGAATGAGGTCGGAACAATTATCAGCGAGATTCGGGATCAGATGACCGAAATCGCGAAGATTGTTGACATCATCAGCAATATCGCAGATCAGACAAATTTACTTGCATTAAATGCGGCGATAGAAGCGGCACGTGCTGGGGATGCAGGAATGGGATTTGCGGTTGTTGCCAATGAAGTGAAAGCACTTGCACAGGATTCCCAGGGGTCGGCAGAGAATATCGCAAAGATCATCTCTTCACTCCAACAGCAATCTGAAAAAGCAGCAATTGCCATGGATCAGGCGACCAGGGAGGTTGGAAACGGATCTGTTGCCATCACCGATACGATTGATTTCTTCCGGACGATCGCTGACCAGACCAGACAGATATCTGAACATATTGGTGAAGTAGCAACCCTTTCAGAAGAAGAAGCAGCGGCAGTAGAAGAGATTACCGCAAGTGTATCTGAAGTCAATTCAATCGCAACATCGACAGCAGAGGAAGCAGTCGGAGCTGCAGCAGCATCAGAAGAAGCAGCAGCGGTACTGAAACAACTATCCGAGATGCAGGTCCTTCTTGCTGAATCGGCATTAAAAATCAAGACGTCCATGACCAGGCTTACCGGTTAAGCACCCCTTCTCTTTTTTCTGATACTGTTTCGATATAGGGGAGGATTCTGCAAAAGCCCTAAAAATTGAGATTAATTTTTAAAACTATGAATCGGTGCCGGTATCCGGCCCCCACGATTGATAAAGGCACTGCAATCGAAGGTATTCACCTGCTGAACCGGAGCATGACCCAGAAGACCGCCAAACTCCACCATATCACCAACATCCTTGCCGATAACCGGAATAAGACGAACTGCTGTTGTTTTCTGATTGATCATCCCGATGGCAGCTTCATCTGCAATAAT
>CAYWHV010000333.1:0-3261 GCA_964458045.1 uncultured Methanospirillum sp. | reverse complement strand
GATCTTTTCAAGGGTGTTTCGGAGAGTTTTATCTAGCCGTTGCATGCATGGTCCTTATAAATCTAATTGTAATCGGGACTTCTTATTTTCACTCGCATCATTCCCTGGTTCAAGTATCGAATTGTGAAGAGGGAGTAGTACTCGTGGAGAATTGAGATGATGCATTTGAGGTATTAATGACCACCCCCTTTCCCCGCATGATTGCGGTTTCATTGCTGACTTGCGCAATCATTTAGCAATCATCTTACTTCATTGCTGTTTCATTGCTAATTTGCGCAAACGTTCAGCAATCATCAATATACTCATATATCGCAGACTGCCCTCTGCCTGACCACTTCACCTGTGCACCTTCACGTTGTAATTCTTTCATCAGTTGATACACCTGATTCCGATCATAATGGATAATTTTCCTGATATCACCATTCGTCAGTCCTTTTTCTCCTCTTCGTGCCCGTTCCATCAGGATACTCAGTATTCGTGTTTTTGCTGCCTCACGATCAATACGCCGCTTTTGATTATTATCTTTCGAATCTGACAATACCTGATGAATACCTGGAGGAATGCTCCAGTAGGTCCCTCTTCCCGCTCCTCCCCGTTCGATCAGACCCTCTGATTCAAGAGTGAAAAGAGTATCTCTGATCTGTGCCTCACTCCGCTGACAGAGTACAGATGCCTGATAAGTGACAATCTCCGGGTGATGCAGAAGATAATGAATGGTAAGAAGTTCATCTACCGAATAGTACCTCCCTTTACCAGCCTGTTCTGAGATAAATGCCCTCATATGAGCACTCATCTCCTGTTTCCTGAAAACCACCCGGATACTATCTCCAACATCACCAATATAAGGAGGCTCTTTCCCCTCCATAAGAAACGCTTCAAAGACCCGTGAAATCCCAAGATTACTCCGGTTTACTAGATGTAGGCGGATCAATGCCCCAACAAGGCAAGGATTTCTGGCAGATGGAGGATGGTGAAGAATATTATCAGACGTAATCCCCCCTATGTATCCTCCATTATTACAAATTTCCAGATATGTCGGAAATACCTTCACCAGTACCGAACCCGCAATCAGGAAGTTGCGATGACAAAAAGAGTTTAGTAATACTTCACGAATTGCCAACAATGGATAGGTCCGGTATTCGAAATGATACATCCCCTGCACTACAGTGGTTATTGGATTAAATGGAACGAGTAAATCTTCCAGGCGCTTGATGGATACTGGAAGGGCAGATCTATGATCTTCACGGTTTCCATATGATGTATCAGTCTCCATCTGCAGAAATGTCCAAAAATACCCTGGAATGAATTGCCGGATTGCATCTTCAGTTCCTCCAAGAAGAAGACCAGCCCTAGTCAAATGACCTGATGCACTCATGAGGTCAAGGTTTTTGAGAAGCTCAATATCGGACAACCGGAGAAGATCTTCAGGAGCGTTATGTTCCTGTGCAATCTGCCGAAGTTGTTCCATTGCAGATGGAGAGAGATATTTTCCAGGATCCCCAGAAATCTGTTCTGCAGTATAATCACTCTCACCAGTCTCTATTCCAATCTTTTTTCGCATTGTTCCGGTGAGTGGCTGACAGTCTTATCCAACCCGTACTGTCCCCCTTCCAGAGGTATCGGTATAAGGGGGCAGACCCGGATATATCTGCATGATGAACCCTGCCAGTACCTTCTAGAACCTTTAGTTCCTCAAAGACCGGTGTAATCTTTGGATCGGTCTTGTCGTACAACGCCTTTTTTAGAATGTTGATATCAATATCCATGGGGATCCCAGGTATTGCAGTGGCTTGCCCTGTTACACGGTCTGCAACGCCAAAAACAACCGTCCCTCCTCCACCGTTTACCATACAGACCGCCATCTTCACTACCAGTTCAACAGCATCATTCCGGCTGTTCTCAGGCCATTGCTTGAAATCGAGATCCTGATCTTCCAGATCATCAGCGATGCAATGGTCCAGTTCGTCTAATAATTGCGTGATCTCTGTAGCGGTCCGCATTGTTTATTCACCTGAGAATAATTGGTCCTTTTGAAATGGATTCAGATCGCAACCCGGTGATCTTTTCTATCCAGTCCTCGACATCTTCTCTTCCCATAGGCAGCTCCTAGATTCTGTAGAAGAAATACATTGTCAGGGATGGAACCTCTTGCCTCTTCCAGAATCGAGATCGCCTCTTCTCTCTTATTCATATTGTTATACGAGAAACAAAGAGCAACCTTTGCATTCTCATATCCAGGGTCGATGGACACCAGTTTCTCTAAAACCCGTGCTGCCCCGATATAATCCTTAAGTGAATTTAACAGAACACCAAAATTATAGAGAACATCAGGATTGTCAGGATATCGATGATTGAGATCCTGGAATAATTCAAGAGCTTCCGGATAGTTCCCTTGTTTCAGGAGCGCAATTCCGGAATGAATGGATGAAGAGATTTCTGACATGGTTGTGGAAATTTCGTATTGCAGGGTAATTTTTGATGAGAGTCTTTAAAAACCTGTCACTTGTCCCAAAGAAATAGATCTGATTTTATCTGATAGATAAGGATATTCCGATACCAAACTAATATATTAGATTTCATAGGCTGAAACAACCGCTATTCTGCATCTTTCATCTGGTGATGATGACATCGAGATGGAAGTTTCTGATAATCACAGGTTTAAAACCACTCAATGCATATGGGTAATGTTATATTTAAATAAAAGAAATACTCTCGTTGTGTCGTTTTTCTCATCAATAATGAACGATCCAATTGAATACAGTTTATTTGAATCAATCAGTTCACATTCTTCTCGTACCTTCATGCTCCAGGAGATGAGAATAATATGAAACTCACGAACATTCGCATCATCGGTTTTAAATCATTCAAACAAATTGACCTTTCACTAAACCAGCGAACGGTTTGTATAGGTGCAAATGGGTCCGGAAAATCAAACCTCCTCTCCGCTTTTTATTTTCTCCATCAGATAGCAGAAGGCCGATTATCGTATGCAGTAGCAAAAACAGGGGGAGCACACAGTCTTCTCTATAATGGAGAAAACACAAAAAAAGTTGAATTTTCCTTAAACTTTGAAGAATCTGTGTACCATGCTTCCCTCGAGCCTTCGAATGAAGATAACCTGGTATTTATTCAGGAGACCATTGATAGACCTCAAACCTTTCCCATAGGAGTCAGGGAAGTTTCAAATGCACAAAATCCGCCCGGTTATCGGGAAAGTATCCTGACCAGGTGGAATTATGATCCCCTGGACGGAAAAGAGAT
>CAYWHV010000332.1:3072-3294 GCA_964458045.1 uncultured Methanospirillum sp. | reverse complement strand
TCTCTGCAGGAAGCAATCAGAAAAACAGTTCCACCTAAAACCATTGACCTGAACCTCAAGGCATTTGATATGGGGACAGAAGCGGGGAGAACCTAACTCTTCTTTTTTCAGGATTAGCCAATCCATACACCAATAAAAATAATCCGTGCACCACTTTGCATTAATGACTTATATGGGAATTATGAATTGGTGCAACTCACTCATCACCCATTGCACCAAAGG
>CAYWHV010000332.1:0-3062 GCA_964458045.1 uncultured Methanospirillum sp. | reverse complement strand
AGTTGATTTCAGCATGAATCCGCATCAAAACCCAATACAATCTTCTGTTTGTGGTGCAGGAGACGCACCCCTGAATGCACCAGCCGTCCAAATATTTATATTTGGGTACTTCCTACCTGTATGATCATGTCTCAAAACGTAACCGGGACAGGGAACGTCGTATCATCTGGTACGGCAGGTCGCTTTCTCCAGCGATAAGCAGAGCAAACGAAGAATTACTGTTTTCGACACGACACTCCGTGACGGGGAACAGACGCCGGGTGTGTCATTTACGCCTTCAGATAAGATCGAGATTGCCCATCAGCTCTCTGATATCGGTGTCCACGTCATCGAAGCGGGTTTTCCGGCATCATCAGCAGATGAGTTCTCGACGGTAAAGGCCATTGCAGCAGAAGGACTGAATTCCATAGTGTGCGGTCTGGCACGTTCTGTACAGTCGGATGTTGACCGGTGCATCGAGGCCGGTGTTGACATGGTGCATGTCTTTATCCCGACTTCAGAGGTTCAGCGGGTACATACCATACGGAAAAGCCATGAGGAAGTGGTTGCCATCACGGGAGATATCGTCAGGTACGCCCGTGACCATACAGACAAAGTGCTGTTTTCTGCCATGGATGCAACGCGGACCGGGATTCCCGAACTGATTGAGGTGTATTCCGCAGCAGTTGAAGCCGGAGCGACAGCCATCAATGTACCTGACACCGTGGGTGTTGCAACACCAACCTCCATGCAGGAGATGATTCGTGCATTACGCCCGAAGATTCCGGTCACCATTGATGTCCATTGTCACAATGACTTTGGCATGGCAACCGCCAACACGATATCCGCTGTAGAGGCTGGTGCAGACCAGGTCCAGGTGACGGTGAACGGGATCGGTGAGCGGGCAGGAAATGCAGATTTAGCCTGCACGGTGATGGTAATTGAGTCCATCTTCGGATTTGATACCGGTATAACCACAGAACGGCTGGTTGAGACTTCACGGATGATCTCACGGTTCTCCGGCATCATGGTCCCGCCGACCTATCCGGTAACGGGGGAATTTGCCTTCTCACATGAGAGTGGGATCCATTCACAGGGAGTAATTGAAAATTCCAGCACCTTTGAGCCTGGCATCATGACTCCTGAGATGGTCGGACACCGCCGGCGACTGAAACTGGGCAAACACGTGGGCAGACATGCAGTCCGCGAAATGTTAAATCAGGTCCACATTAAACCTGACAATGCCCAGATGGACGAGATTATCAGCCGGATCAAGCAGATATCCGCAAAGGGGAAGAAAGTCACCGAACATGACCTGTATGAGATTGCCGAGACTGTGACCGGTACCTCTGCCGGAGGACGGTATATCGAGCTGGTCGATATTGCCATCATGACCGGCAATCACATGATCCCGACGGCAACGGTGCGGGCACGGGTGAACGGGGTTGAGGAAATATGTTCCCGGACCGGGAATGGTGCGGTTGATGCAGCAGTAAATGCATTGATCGGGACGATTCCAAGACCAGCCTCCTTAAAGGAGTTTAATATCTCTGCAATATCTGAAGGGAGTGATGCAATCGGTCATGTCACCCTGGTGGTGGAAGATGAGAAAGGCAGACTGTTTGATGCTGCCGCATCAGGTGATGACATTGTTTTAGCGTCCACGGAGGCGATGATAAACGCATTAAATATGGTGTACCGGAATGGCAGGAACAATCACTGAAAAGATATTCTCCGCCCGGTGTGGTCAGGAGGTAACGGCAGGCGATGTAATTATGGCCCCCATCAGCGGGGCAATGATCCATGATATCACCGGCCCGCTTGCTATTGAGAAATTCTACGAAATGGGTGGCGAAAAGGTCTTTGATCCGGCAAAGATCATCATGCTTTTTGACCACCAGGTACCGGCTGACTCGCTGAATGCTGCAGAGATCCAAAAGAACATGCGAATCTTTGCAAAAGAGCAGGGCATTCATAATTATGACATCAAAGAAGGGGTCTGTCACCAGGTAACCCTCGAAAAGGGCCGGGTCTCTCCGGGTGATATTGTCATCGGCAGCGATTCACACACCTGCATGTATGGTGCTGTCGGGGCTTTTGCAACCGGTGTCGGATCAACTGACATGGGATTTGCCCTCCGGTACGGATGCCTCTACTTCCGGGTTCCGGAGAGCATCAGGGCTCATGTGACCGGTACATTCCAGAAGAGGGTGGGGGCAAAGGATCTGATTCTCAATATCATCAAGGATATCACCGTGGATGGTGCGACCTATAAGGCGGTCGAGTTTACCGGAGATACCATCGGTGCAATGAACATGGCTGGCCGGATGACCTGCTGCAATATGGCTATCGAGATGGGCGGAAAGGCAGGAATTGTTCCTCCTGACCAGGTGACCAAGGATTACCTTTCAGGCCGGGGTACCTGGAGAGAGGAGAGTCTGGCAAGTGATTCTGATGCTGTATACGCATCATGGCGTGACTATGATGTCTCTGACCTTGTCCCGCAGGTCGCAGTTCCCCATAATGTTGATCAGGTCGTTGATGTGACCGAGATTGCTGGAACTCATGTTGACCAGGTCTTCATCGGTTCGTGCACGAACGGGAGATTTGAGGATCTGCAGGAGGCTGCTCTCGTCCTCGGGGATAAGAAATTCTCCGATGATGTCAGGGTTCTTGTCATCCCGGCATCAAAGACCGAGTACCTGAAAGCACTCCGGTCAGGACTCATCGAGCAGTTTGTAGAGGCCGGGGCACTGGTCGAGGCACCCTGTTGTGGTCCCTGTATGGGAGGATCCTTTGGTCTTATCGCGTCAGGTGAAGTCTCCTTCTCAACATCCAACCGGAACTTCCGCGGACGACAGGGATCAGCAGAAGGAAAGGTCTACCTTGGATCTGCCGCAACCGCCGCAGCAACTGCCATTCACGGGGAGATCACCGATCCACGGGAGGTGCGATGATGCAGGTCTGGAGATTTGGCGATAACATCGACACTGATGCCATCATCCCCGGACGGTTCCTGACCATCAATGATCCTGCCGAACTGGCAACCCATGCCTTCGAGGGAATCAGGGATGAGTTCTCAC
>CAYWHV010000331.1:0-3333 GCA_964458045.1 uncultured Methanospirillum sp. | reverse complement strand
ACACCAGTAAGACACCCGGCATCTGCGTTTGACCTCTTTAATGTCTTGTACGAATGTATCTACGAGCCATCGATGCATGCCGTCTTTGCTTTCACTGGTGAAATCTCAGTCGAACGCTTACAAACCGCAACGCTCCGGCTGGTAGCTGCAAACCCATATCTTCATACAAAGTTCACCATTGTAAACGACTCCCCGTTCTGGGAAGAATTACCAGAAGAATTTTGGGGACAAGCCTTTGTTGTCAATTCAGAACCAGGACCTACACCTCCTGACTGCATGCCCCTTCCCCTGGATGTCTATACCGGACCACAGATGAGGGTCACCCTGTATCAGCGAGCAGACACGAGCAGGATCTGTGTCACCTGCCATCATGGATTTTGTGATGCACGAGCGGTCCTTTTCCTGTCCAAAGAACTCTTCAATCTCTATCACCGGTTATCCAGAGAACCAGATTACATTCCAGAACCTCTTGAGCCATACGACCGGACCTCACAGGCTCTGCTGGCTACCTATTCAGAGGAGGATCTGAAGAATGCAGAGACAGAAAAGGAGATCTTCTATGATAAATGGCGATTTCCCATTGAAAACACGACACGGGGAATACCGAAACTTGCATATCTGACATTTCCTGAAGACCGACTGAAGACCATCAAAGCATTTGGCAGAACTCATGGAGCAAGTGTAAACGATATTCTTATTGCGGCGTTTTTCATGGCAATGATCCGGATACGGGACAACCCAGAAGATTATAACTCATTTCTGGGGGTTTTGACTACCGCTGATATGCGTCGGTTGCTGCCCGAATCTGAAACAACCCATCCTATGAATTACTCGATTGCATTTCAAATCGAGCTTCGGATTCGTGAAGATGAAACTTTGTCTGATGTCATCGGGGATGTAGTAAAAACTCTGAAAAATCGAATCGGTGGCGGCCTTGGACCATCCTGTTTCACCATGTTTGAAGGGATGCATACGAAGGGAATGGGGGAGGTGAGATCATTTTTTGAGGAGATGAATACCAAATATGCAACAACCGGTCAGAAAAACCCGGTACTCTCAAACATCGGAGTCATCGATCTGGAATGGCTCAATCCGGCAGGGAATAACGATATTTCCTCTCTCACTCTGACAGATGCATGGCTCATCCCCTGTGTCTGCTGGCCGTATTGTTTCCTGACCGTTGCATCAACCTGCAATAACCGGATGACGCTGATGATAGCATATGAAGAAGGGCCATATTCAACAGCAACGATAGATAGTTTTCTAAAACTTATGGATACGTATCTCCCGTGATCTGTTTTTGGGGTAGAGAGTCGTGTGAGGAGATTTGTGTTTTACCCTAAAATCGAGTGATGGCTATCGATATTCGGGTTTGTTCCTTCTTATGCCATCTACCAGAATATACCAAAACCTCTCATGTTGGTAGAATTTATATACTCATATGCCCTATCTCCTAACATCTACCACAATCTCCCAATTTGGTATGTTTTAAATATGACATATTCCAGGACTCCTCTCTGACCGGAGTAATGAACATGAGAAAATTACCTGAAAAAATACCAAAATCCTGTGATAAGTCTCTTCTTCCATCCATCCTCACAAAATATTATGAAAATGAAGCATTCAGAAAAATCATCAATGAGAATAATGCGAAGTACCTCTATTGGGATGAATTAAAATATCAAATATCTGACCGAAATGAAAGGCTTGAAGTCTGGTCTATGATGAAAACTCTCCGGAGTATGCGATCAGAGAGTCTGCACTTTTCATCAATTCTGATGACATACACACTTTTACCAGACATCATTCAGAGCCTTCATCAATTTGATACATATCTGTCCGGGCATATTCAAATCCATAATCGGGAGCTGAAATTAGAAGGCAGATTCATTGTAAATTCCTTAATTGAAGAGTCCATTTCATCAAGTCTGTTAGAGGGGGCTGGTACAACCAGAAAAGAAGCCAGAGAAATGCTGGAGAAGAAGAAAATGCCCAGAAATGATGGTGAACAGATGGTGATGAATAATTATGAGACTCTGCACCTGATTAAAAATTACGTGAATGAGCCACTTACTCCGGATTTTATTCTTGAAATTCAAAGAACCGTGACAAAAGATACGATACCTGATGAGGATGTCGGATCTTTTCGAAATAATAATGACGTAAAGATAATGGATCCAACGTATGGGACAATTCATCACATACCGCCGGATTTTGAAAAGATACGCTCATTGATAGATGATGTGTGCGATTTTGTCAATGGTGGCCATGAACGATCGTTTATTCATCCAATCATAAAAGCGATAGTATTACATTTTTTAATCGGTTATATTCATCCGTTCAATGATGGGAATGGAAGGACTGCGAGAAGTCTTTTTTACTGGTATACCTTGTCTCAGGGGTATTGGTTCATGGAATATCTTTCAATTTCACCAGAAATTTTAAAGACGAAAAATCACTATGGCCTTGCGTATTTGTATTCCGAATATGATGAACTGGACCTGACCTATTTCATCAGGTATAATCTTAAATGTATGAACCAGGCATTCCAGGAATTCATCAGATATGTAGATTTAGTCCAGGAATCACAATTGAATGCCCGGATGATCTCCCGTTCCAGTGATGGATTGACACAGAGGCAGGCTGAAATCCTCATAGAAATGATCGAGCATCAAAATTATGAATATTCTATATATCAAATTTCAGAAAAGTTTGTCATTGCCCGGGAGAGTGCCAGGACTGATTTGCTCCACCTTGAGGATATGAACCTGATTTCTAAAGCAAGGAGAGGAAAATCGTTTTATTTCTATGTTGACAGTGAAAATATGAAACATATAGAAAGGATCAATTCTTGTAATCCGGGATATACATTGAGGTAATCCATGACCATTGAAAGGAAAATAGCCGATTTATTCCGCTTGAATGATGAGGCAAGGAACCGACATGCACATCCCTGGAGCGTTATTTCACGCAGCATCGTTCTCCCCATTCTCATAATAGCATTCTGGAGCCGGTTATGGCTCTGGTACTGGGCAGTAATTCCATTTATTCTGGCTTTGGTCAGGATCTGGCTTAATCCAAAGATCTTCTCTGCCCCGGATTCATTTGACCACCGGACACACAAAAGCGGTAATGGGTGAACGGATCTGGATGGATCGTGATCAGAGACCGGTTCCGGTCCATTACCGGAATGCACCGAAAATTTTTTGATACTATCCGGGATCGGTATGATTCTAGTGATCTTTTCGAGGACACAGGAGAGTTTCTAACATGGATACGCGAATTACATCTTTGATAGATGACCTCCTGACAGAGACAAGAAAGTTAGGAATT
>CAYWHV010000330.1:0-3360 GCA_964458045.1 uncultured Methanospirillum sp. | reverse complement strand
GGTTATTCTACTGGTGCAGAAGATTCAGGTGATGAATCAGACACGGCATTCATTGATTTAACCTCTTCAAAATCAGTAACTGAAGTCGGCGACACAATCTTTGTCGAGGGTTACATTGTCCCGTCCTTACTATCCAGGCCCGGCGATAGAGTTCTTCTGCAGGTCACATCTCCAAAAGAAAGCAGGGCTGATACCTATTATCAGCTGAAGACCAGCACCGATGGACTTTTTAATATAGAACTACAGGCTGATGCCATTGGCGACTGGAGTTTTCAGGCACGATACAGTGATTATTCAAGTCCTACGATCCCGGTAAAAGTTACTCCCCGAGCTAAAGTAAAAGAGACAGAACTGACCGTATCCGGCCCCTTTAATCGTGTTTTCATGGGAGAAACCGGTCAGATGAGTGGATGGCTTCGGGACAATGAAGGAAATGGTATTCCAGTAAGGCAGGTCTGGTATTCATTTGGTCTTCCTTCGTACAGTTGTGCCCTGTGTGAAGACGATGCCAGACGTATCTGGCAGACAATGGGTCCTGTCACAACTGATGAAATTGGATATTTTGAATTCAGTTTTCCTGCCCGTGACAAGGGAACCTATGCAGTCAAAGCATCATTCCCTGGTGATGAAATATATGGAAAGACTGAATCAGAAACAGTGTATCCAAACGTTCTCTGAAATAAAAGGATAATCCGGTTCATCCCGGAATTGCATATTTTTTCTCCAATGCACTTGCTCCGAATGTTGTAATAGTAACAAGGAGAAGGTACACAATCGCAACGGCGATGAAGGTTTCATTGTATGCAAAATATTTTGTTGCGATAAGCTTGCTTGCACCGGTCAATTCAATCACAGTGATCATATACGCAAGTGATGAATATTTTATGAGGTAAATAAATTCATTTGAAATTCCAGGGATTGAGCGTCGTAAAGCCTGGGGTAATACAATATTCAATATTGCCTGATTCTTTGTCATACCCAGGGCTTTCGCAGCGATTAACTGACCTTCTTTTACGGACAATATTGAGCCCCTGACATATTCGGAGTTGTAGGCGCTATTACAGAATATGAAACCCATAACCGATGCGACAAAAGGTGTCAGGACTATTCCAAAAGAAGGGAGCCCGAAATACAGGATAAATAACAGCAGTAATAACGGGCATCCCCTGAAGAAAATCGTATACAGATGCATCAGCCATGACAGCCCTTTTCCGCCATATACCCGTCCACAGGCAATACCGACTCCGAGCAGAAAGCCAATAGGTGCAGTGACGGCAATGAGTGCCAGAGTTATGAGCAGGCCATTGGTAAAGGCCGGGACCATTATGTTAAAGATAAAGGTAATCTGATCCATGGTTATGCCTTACTGGCTGTACTCCCTGAATTCTCCAATAAATGCTTTACACCGTTCAAACTCAGGATTATTCAGAAGTTCAGCAGGGGTTCCCTGTTCCTTGATGTGCCCATGTTCCATAAAGCAGATTTTATTGGCAACAGAACATGCAAATCCCATCTCATGAGTCACAACCAGCATAGTCATTCCCTCCACAGCCAGTTTTTTCATCACCTCAAGAACTTCCCTGGTCAGTTCGGGATCAAGGGCACTGGTGGGTTCATCAAAGAGCATGATGTCCGGGTCCATGGCAAGAGCTCGTGCAATAGATACCCGCTGAGCCTGTCCTCCGGATAGTTCGGCAGGATAATGATCCGCCCAGTCAGCCATACCCACCTGTTTTAATTCAAACATTGCCTTCTCCCGTGCTTCTTTCGGATTCATCTTCTTCACTTTCAGAAGAGCAACCTCTACATTTCTGACGGCGGTAAGATGATCAAACAGGAAAAAGTTCTGAAATACCATGCCGATCTTTTGTCTGAAATAATTTATCCGGGGGCCTGCATGGGTGACTTCTTCATCATTTAAAAAAATCTTTCCACTATCCGGAATTGTCAGCTGATTAATGCACCGCAGAAGGGTACTTTTTCCTGTACCGGAAGGGCCGATAAAACAGATTGTCTCGCCCTTTTTTACCTCTAATGAAACGCCTTTCAGAACTTCATTTTTTCCAAAGGCTTTTTTAATATTTTCGAGCCGTAAAATGTATCTGTCGTCAGTCATGTGATTATGATCCTCCTGGTCCGAAACCTGGTATCGCAATTTTTTTCTCGACCAAATGAATGCATGAGGTGCCTGCATAACTGAGCAGAATAAAAATTACTGCACAGGCAAGGTAGATTGGCATGGTAACGTACGTTTGTGAGACGATCTGTGATGACCGGGTGAGTAACTCAGCGACACCGATTGCATAGCAGACAGATGACTCGGTTAAAATCTCAGGATACTGATTTGACCATCCGGGAAGAGCGATCCTCATGGCCTGAGGAAGAATGATGCTCCTGATAGCCTGAAATCGGGACATACCCAGAGAACGTGCAGCGGTCATCTGTCCTTCGGAAATAGACTGGATTGCTCCACGGAACACCTGTGACTGGTACGCTGCACCCCACAGACCCAGGACTACTGCTCCAACGTAGAATGCAGGTAAATCCAGTCCTAATGCCGGAAATATGCCGAAATAGAATAAAAACAACAGAACAAGTACAGGAAGACCTCTGAAAAACCAAACGAATGTTGCGATTGCAGTTCGTACAGGGAGTGACCCATAAACCTGACCAAGAGCCAGAGGCAGTCCGACTCCCACTCCGATAATGAGGGCTGAGGCAACAAGACCCAGTGTCAGTACAATTCCACTGAAAAGATACGGAAACCAGTCGACAATAATTGTTAGAGTATTCATAATCAAAAATTATTATTTTTTTCAATACTCTGCTGTAAAAATAAATAGTATTTCCCTATCAAAAAATTATGATAGAATATCAATTTTAATTAAATCCCCACTTGGAACAGTGATTTTTTGGCCTAATAATGATTGATAGGATTGTAATCCATTAGATAAAAAGATAACATCAACTATGTCATCTTCAAGTAATCTAACATGGTTTTTATTGTTGGTGTTGATTAAAATTACATCGCCTGAACCATAACCATTCTTACCATATTCATTACTTTCTGTAGCGAGTCTAATAGTTTGTTCACCATTATTCTCATCAACAGTTTGAATAATTCTACCTTTGATGTGAATAGGATATTTTATGTATTTTTCAGGATATCTAGCAAGTTCTTCATAATTACCATCAATTGGCTCTAATTCGGCAATATCATCTCCAGAAATAATATTCCCTGTTTCACCATCCATTTCGAATTTTTGTTTTAATTCAATCCATTTTGGAGATGCCATCAGGCGGGTAAGTCCTTCATTCATGGTCTCAAGAAGTTCAGTATCAGTCTTTCTGATTGCAATA
>CAYWHV010000329.1:0-3375 GCA_964458045.1 uncultured Methanospirillum sp. | reverse complement strand
TTAATGCGAGGAGCCGGATTTGAACCGGCGAACCCCTACGGGATTAGGCCCTGAACCTAACGCCTTTGACCTGGCTCGGCGATCCTCGCTCAATAAAAGACTGACAAACGAAACTGACTCTGACAAATCAGAGACAATCGTGCTTATACAGATATGTGTTCCTCAATAATAAGGATTCGGAATGAATCCAGGTATCCGTTACGACTCCTGGTATTTCCGAATCTCCCGTTCTCTCAGTTCTCCACGTTTTATTTTTCCTGAAAGCGTTTTTGGAAGTTCTTCTACAAATTCAATAATACGGGGATACTTGTACGGGGCAGTCACCTTCTTGACATGCTTCTGGATATCGCGGATGAGCTGGTCGGATGGCTCATATCCGGGTTTCAGCACAATAAATGCCTTAATGACCAGACCACGGATGGGATCAGGAGACCCGACCACCGCGGATTCCTGGACTGACGGATGCTCCTGAAGGGCGCTCTCTACTTCAAATGGACCGATACGATATCCGGAACTCTTGATAACGTCATCATCCCTGCCGACGAACCAGAAATACCCGTCCTCATCCATGTAGGCCTTATCACCGGTATAGTAAAACCCGTTCTTAAAGACATCAGCATTTGCTTCAGGATTGTCCAGGTATTCAACAAAAAGACCGACCGGCCGGGGGTTGAGACTGATTCCTATCCGCCCTTCGGTTCCCTGGGGGACCGGCTTTCCATCTTCATCATGCAGCTCAATCTTCCAGCCTGGCGATGGTTTTCCCATTGACCCTGGTTTATGCTCCATACACGGGAACGTGGCAACACAGCAGCAGGTTTCACTCTGACCGTATCCCTCATAGATCGGGAGATTGGTCTCTTCCTGCCAGATCCTGATAACCTCCGGGTTTAATGGTTCTCCTGCAGAAATACAGTGGCGAAGAGACCGGAGATCATACTTCGCAAGGTCAGCAATGATGAGCATCCGGTAGATTGTCGGCGGACAACAGAACGTGGAGATCTCATACTTCTCAATAAGCGGGAGCAGCTCGGTCGCCTTGAACTTCCCCCGGGCATCATAGACAAAAATACAGGCCCCGACTATCCACTGGCCAAAGATCTTTCCCCAACCGCATTTTGCCCAGCCGGTATCTGATGAGGTGAAGTGCAGGTCATTACTGTTTAAATCCTGCCAGAGACGTGCCGTGACAATATGCCCGAGCGGGTGAGAGTGATTATGGAGCACCATCTTCGGCCCACCGGTCGTGCCGGAGGTGAAGTAGATGAGCATCGGGTCAGACCCGTGGGTTTTTTGCGAGACCGGCATGCTGATTGCAGACCGTGACACCGGAGCCGGGTACAGGAGTTCATACCGGTAACTGATCCAGTTTGGCAGATCTCCATCGACCAGCATCCGGTGTTTTAATGTCGGGCAGAACCGGCATATCTTCTCCACCTTGTCTGCATTCTCGGTATCAGTAATAAGGAATTCAAATTTCCCGGCATTGACCCGGTATTGCAGATCCTTTGGTGTCAGCATGGTCGGGGCCGGACAAAAGACTGCTCCAAGTTTGATGAGAGCGATGACAAAGATCCACCATTCAGGTATCCGGTGGAGCATGAGCATCACCCGGTCACCTTTCTTCACCCCGTATTTAATGAGAATATTTGCGGCTTCAACCGAGAGGTTTCGGAGATCCCGGAAGGTATATTTCTTCTCCTGACCGTCCTGGCTTACCCATATCATTGCCAGTTTGTTCCGGTCGGACTCCGCCCATTTGTCTATGACATCAAATCCGAAATTATAGAACTCAGGAACATCAATCCTGAACGTTTCAAAAAACTCATCATATGATGCCATCTGATGAGGGATCTCATGTTTCATTAGTACCAAAGGTTACGCTTACTGCTTTAATATACCATTGAAGAATGATACGATGGATTATCAACGTCACCGATTTATGGCTTTTTAAATTGTGTATCTGCATTTGGGATTCACCGTCAAATTGAGGGAATTGTCCATTAGTATTATGGTATGGAAAACCCCATGATATCTGGAATGGAAGATAAGCGATACGATAGCCTGAAGATTGAAAATATTGTAGCGTCCGGGGCTATTGCAGATTCAATAGATTTAGAGATAATTTCAAAAAATATCGATGGATGTGAACTGAACACAAAAAGATTCCCGGGAGCTGTCTATCGGATTGAAAACCCGAAGATTGCATCACTCATCTTTTCATCCGGAAAGGTGGTGCTGACGGGGATCAGGGATACTGATTCACTTGACAAGGGTCTTCTCCTCATCATTGAAAAGATGAGAAATGCCGGTATCACCTGTTTTGATGAACCCAAGGTTGCTATCACAAATATTGTCTGTTCGTATGATATCGGGAACAAGATCAACCTGAATAAAGTAGTGATGACCTTAAACCTGGAAAACATTGAATATGAACCTGAACAGTTTCCAGGACTTGTCTACCGTATCAGTGATCCAAAAATTGTTGCTCTTCTTTTCTCATCCGGAAAGATCATCCTGACCGGTGGAAAGAACATGGAAGATATTAAGAAGGGTCTGAATTTCCTCGAGCAGAAGCTCGGGAACATAATGTAATTTTTACTGCCAGAACCGGTGGGTTTTTACAAAATTTCGTTCCGCTTTTAAAATCTCCCGCATCAGGGCATCACCACTCGTATAGGTAGCCAGGATTCGTGATGCTGTTTCAGGCCCGACCCCTTTGGCCGCGAGGATGATAATCGCCTTTTTCCCGCTTGAAAGAACCATATTGGCATTTCTGACAAGTTTCTGTTCGATGGCTTTTTCTTCCGGACTTTTTGTCTTTTTATTCGCGACCGAATAGAGCTCAGTCTCGTAGGGCTTGAGTGCTGCAATGAGACGTGCACCACAATGACCACAGACCGGTTGATCCACAACCCTGGCGACCACTGTTTTGCTCTTCCATTTCCGACAGTTCATACAGACAAGCAGCACTTCCTGCCGGTCCAGGCGTGCTTTGAGTGCGGATATGACTGCCTGGTCAGCGGTTGGCGGAGGTATCTGGTCACGGGACGAGGTAAAGAGAGCTGCACCCCCTATCATACTGGGCGGGCCGTTCACAACCTGAATCTCCTCTGCATGAATAGCCCGTATGATCCCGATTGCATGGGACACATCCATGTATCTCGTAAAGAGTTCGCGGTAAGTCTCCTCCTGGATCTGCGGGTGGGAGAGCAGGTCAGCAAGGCGGTGAAGGCTCAGCCGTTCATAATCCGCATCAGGATCGATGGCTCCGAACTTCTTTGATATCTGAACCAGTTTCCACTTAAAAAGTGAGGTTCGTTTCATGGCCAGTTCAAGGATCCCTCTGATATGTTCTGGATCAAGAGTAGTCAG
>CAYWHV010000328.1:0-3381 GCA_964458045.1 uncultured Methanospirillum sp. | reverse complement strand
CCATCCTTCATATACAAAACCCGGCACATATACTCTTCATGCCAGTCCTCGTGGGTGACCATGATGATGGTCTGACCGAATTTTTCATTCAGCTCACGAAAGAGGTTGAGAATTGTCCGTGACGTGGTCGAGTCAAGGTTAGCACACGGTTCATCGGCAAAGAGAATCCGGGGACGGTTGATGAGAGCCCGGGCAATGGCGACCCGTTGCTGCTCACCTCCGGAGAGTTCAAACTGACGGTGATGAATCCGGTGACCAAGGCCCACCTCGTGTAAGATCTTTTCACTCTCCTTCAGGTATTCATCCGGTGAGATACCCCGTGCCATGGCCGGAAGGACAACATTCTCCTGCACCGAGAGTTCAGGGACCAGGGCATAATCCTGGAATACATATCCGAGCCGGTTCAGCCGGAAATCACTCTTCTCCTCTTCATTCAGAGTTCCCACCGGTATTCCATCAATAGTGACCGTGCCAGCGGTTGGTTCATCAAGCAGACCCAGGATGTGAAGCAGGGTGGATTTTCCACTCCCTGAAGGTCCCATGATTCCGACAAACTCCCCGCTCTCTATCGTGCATTTTACACCCTGGAGAGCCCTGACTTCCACCAGCCCCATCTGGTATATCCGGGTGACATCAGTTACCTCTATCATTACTGCCCCCTGATAGCATCTAGAATAGGCTCATTCGCGGTCTTCCATGACGGGATGAATCCGGATATCAGTGATACCAGTGCCAGACTGATGACACTTCTGATGACCGGGCCTGCCTCAACCACCGGATAGACAGCCCCTCCTGGGAAAACAAGTGGATTGATGGTAAGATAGGTCACAAGGCCCGAGCTTAATACAAGACCTAGAAGAATTCCGCAGGTTGCCAGAATGAGAACCTGGATGATGTAGGAATATACGATGATCTTTTTATTAATCCCGATTGCTTTCAGAATACCTATCTGGCGCCTTTTATTGATGGTATTGATGAATATCACAATGAAGATGACCACGATTGCAATAACCAGGCTGACCATGGTTGAGATGGCATTAATGATCTCAAAGCTCCGGATTGCATCATTCACAAATCCCTGCCCCTTCTCCTGGAATGTCCGGATATTTTCAGCAATGCCGTATTCCATGAGGACTTTTTTATATTTCTCTTCTTCCCCGTTCTGACTGAGTTTTACCAGCACCGATGTGGCTGTATCTGATATGCCATAAACCTCGGTTATCTCCTTTAAGGTCACAAACCCGTTCCGGTCAACCCCGAATGAACCGGTTTCAAGAATTCCCTTCACCTTCAGGGTTCTTTTCACCCCGTTATTGAAGGTCACCAGAACTGAATCCCCGGTTGTGACCCCTCCGAGCGAATCGGTTTTATCCTTCCGTTCATCGATATTGCCGGCAAGCTGGGCACCAAGCAGGATACTGTCACTATCTCCTTCTGCCAGGAATTCTCCTTCTTTCAGTCTGGTATGCAGAAGGGTTACTTCCTGTTCAAACCTGGGATTAAAACCGACGATCTGTCCTGATATCTGGGTTCCATGATAGTTATATGTGGCTCCTGCTGAAAACCGTGGTGATGTTCCCGTCACCTCAGATATCTGATCAATCTTCTGTTTGACTTCGGCCACACCGGTGATATACAGGTTATTCTCCCGTGGTTCTATGACCAGATTTCCATAATTGTAGTCAATGGATTGAGTGTTAAAGTTGACAACAACGCCTGATATAATAGACGGGAGGAACACGAGGTTTACAAAAACCAGTCCCATGATTGCAACGGTGAGGAGGAAGGTGAACCGGTTCCCCCGCTGAATTGAGCGTATCGCAAGGAAAAAGGCGACGGAAAGGTGATGTCCGGTCATGATCAGGGCTGACGCTGCCGTCTCCAGTAGAGGTATCCTGCTCCGGCCAGAACCACCAGTATCAGAAGGATTATCATCCCTGACCCGTCTCTTTCACCAACAAAGACATGGAGTGGTATTACCTCTTCATGAATTCCGAAATCGTCCTTGTATTTTATGGTCAGATGAAATGGAATGTCCCCGGCCTGCGTTGCTTTCAGGGTGAATACCGCCGGTGCATCGTTGTTCGGTCCGATTGTTCCGACAAATGCCTCTTTTGTCCCATCAAACGGAATGTCCAGGGTTGCCCTGACTGATTTTGCCTTGTCTGTTCCGGTGTTTTCTATTCTGCAGACCAGGCTGAACATATCACCAACATATATCTGCTCTGGATCAAGGATCTGTTTTGCAATCCCCAGCTCTCCGGTCCCCTGAATGAGTATTCCAATCTGTTCATTCTGCACAAGCCTGGTTCCGTCTGCATTCAGGTAGGAGATGCGGACCGGAATCTGCCTGATACCGATGGGAATATCACTATCTGACTGAAATGAAATGGCCACGGTTTTGTTGTCTCCGGATTTCAGCTCACGGATAAACTGCCGTTCAGGACTTTGTGAGGAGAGTGAGGTGTTTGGGGTTATTATCTCCACGGTGATATCATGGGCTGCTGCAAGTCCCTCATTCTGCAGATCAAGCGTTACATCAAAGGCACTTCCCGGAGTTACGTTCACAGGTACGGCCCTTGAAAGGCGGATAGATGGCTGCTTGATGAGGGTATGTCTGGTGTTAACATTGACCGGGACCGGGTATTTTACGTTCTCCGCTCCTCTGACCCGAATCCATACTTCAGGGAAGTAGAGCCCCTCACGATCAGGTGCCTGGACAAGAAATGTCAGGGTTGTTGACTGACCAGGACCAATCTCCCCGATGTCCTGGTACCATCCGGATAATATGGTAAAGTCGGTGGTCTTGAGTATCGCGGATTCAACGAATGCGTTGACCGGGATTGTTTTTGATTGTGCAGCCATGTCTGCCTGACTGCCTGGTTCGGTTGCTGTTTTTGATGCCTGCATGGCAGTATTTGCAAGGGTCACCTCAATGGTTCCAATATCATTTGGAAGTATGACATCAGGTGATATTTTGTATCCGGTAATGATGACGGTGGGTTCGGTTGAGGCCACACAGGAAGCAGGTCCAAGTATCAGCATCAATACCACAATAAGGAAAATGAATGAGGAATTATTTACGATTCGGGGCATATATCTCATATCGGTATTTGTCTACTTAATACTTGGCAGGTCATCGTACCTGTCTGCATTCCGGTTTTATGGTGATATTTCAATTATTGTTGAACCAATCATAAAACCTTTACATCACGGATACGAAATTATAAATGAGATATCAAGGGCTCAATGGGAAATCTATGAAGTTGTCAGAATACATTTCTATACGGATGACACGAACCATGTTTTTCATTGTTTGTGCCTTTCTTCTTTTCACCGGTGCATGTGCTGCCGAACCTGGAAATATGTCGGCAGGTACTG
>CAYWHV010000327.1:0-3383 GCA_964458045.1 uncultured Methanospirillum sp. | reverse complement strand
AGGATTACATTGACCTTGATGGGAATGGGGTCTGTGATTATGACGTTGACAACAATAAATACCCTCCATTGACAAGTACTCCAAAGCCAACAGAAATTCCAGATGTTCATGTGAATGAATCAAAAGCATCTGATGAGATTACCATTGATGAAGAGGCAAATCAATTGTATGATCCCAAAACCAAGACTGTTTTTTATCTCAATGACTTTGGATACGTAACCACAGAGACACAATATTCTGAAGAAGAATTAAATGAACGATGGAACGAGATAATGCAAAATTTGGGACGGGATACTGCTCATGAAGAACAACAGGAGACTTCTGATAGCACAACCACTCAAAGAGAGGATGATGCTCTTGAGACGGTTATGAGTCAAATCGATGATACGTATGAATCACCAACACAAAGCACTGATAACGGCGACGAATTCGGGAACACACCTTTGCAAGAAGAAAATGTGAAGGAACCTTCAGATACCACGACTGATGAAGAAGAGGAAACTTCTCTTGAGATGATCCTGAACCCGCCTGATGAGAATGAGAAAGAAGAATCTACAATCGAAGATGAAAACCCCTTGATCAGCAGTCCTTCTCTGGACCTTGCCGGAGCTCTGACTGGTGTGATGACAAAAGATACATCAGAGGAATCTTCGGAAGAAAAGACCTCTTCAGATAAAGAAAAAGTTGACGAGAGTGGAGAAAGTAAGCAGAAAGAATCGCCTGATTATGATAATATGGCTTTCTTTCTCAGGCAGGAATGGAATATCGATGCGTCAAGTGAAGATATAATCTCTGTTCTCATGGATGATCCAGAATTGGCCGAAAAAATTCAGGACCAGATCAATAGGCATATTGACATTTATGAGACAGAATATCCGGATATTGATATCGATTCAATAGGCACATATGATGATGAAACATTATCTGAACTTCTTATTGATACCATAAAAGAGATTGGCTCAAATATATTAAAGATCCCAAGCAGCCCTCTGGATTTCCCTGAAAAAGTAGCAAAAGCAATACGTGACGATGTAATGGGTACGAATACTCTTATCAGTTCAAAAGGAAAGGAATTCCTGGAAGAAACGAAAAAATTAGAGATGCAGGGTGTTCCTTATGAGGAAGCATGTGATACCGTATGGAATCGGATGGAGAAAAAATTCACCGCGACTGAGCGATATCAACTTCAAATGTTACAGGATTTAATTCCAAGAGAGAAAGATGTCGACATTAAACAATATCTAAAGAATTCATACGTAGATGTGTATGAACAGGTACGAAGAAAGGATGAGGATTTAGTTACCTATGAATATGAACAAAATGCAAAAATCAGGGCGAAATTAGATTTTATCCTGAAAGAACGGATCAATAATTTAAAAGAAGAAAGAGGAGAAAAATAATTTTTGAACATAGTGTCAAAAAATACTCAATTACAAGTTATTGGATAAGTTGGATGTCATTGAATGTTTGAACAGCCTGGAAAAGTTCTACGAGTGGGGGAGATGGTTGCAAAACAAGAGCAATTATTTTACGATCTTGGGGTTGCTCCACCTTCATCGTTATGTGTAGGCGGGAATATTGGATCCATTGATTATTCATGAGTGAGATATCTTTCACCTAATTATGCTCATGCAAGAGCCAACCCCGGAAATGGTCCGTACATGGAGGGAAACCTACGACACCTACAGGCCTAAACTCAACCCCAACAATAAACCAATACAAGACGTCATTGCATACCTGAAACAGAACTACCCGGTCAGAGAACGAACCGAAAAAGAACTGCTTCAGGTCGTAACCGAAAATGTCACCCTGAATGAGTATTCTGCACACAAGATCCCTCCAGGTAAAACACCCTTTCCACACGTTTTCCAGATAGAAAACAATGGAAAAGGAAAATCTCTCTATGAAAACCAGGATCAGATATGCAAAGGATGTACTATCATTGTTGGCTTTGAACTCGAATCAGGATATTTCATGGTCGAAGGAAGCAGTCGGCTCTGGGATGAGTTATTCGTGTACCGTGGTCTTGACGAAGACGATCTGAATAATTATTATCTGGTTGCTGAATACGTGGCATGTATCCTAAAATCAGGGGATCCGGGTCTATAATCCCCGGTTTTCACTTTTTTCCTGCTACATAGAACGTAACCATCTCAGGCATGCCCGATCCATCATCCGGGAGCAGGTTTTCAAATGATTGTACGGGGAAAAACCCGTTGTCACCCAGAATTGATGACAGACCTTCCGGCTCATAATAATGTGTCCAGAAACGATAAACCACAGGATCATCCGACTCCAGGCAGATAATATGCTGTTGAAGGAGTACCTGATCCTCTTCATAGTGAATTGTTTCAGACAAGGCAAGATATGGCTCATCCTTCCAAAATCCTGTATCTGCGAGTTCCCATGATTTTCCTGGAATATTCATTTTTTCCGGTGCTTTTGTGTTGAGTGTATCAAAAATGAATATTCCTCCGGGTTTGAGTGCCTGAAAAACATTTTTTAGGAGCATCTCTCTTTCCGCAGGGTTCAATACATCAAAGTCACAATAAATCATCATCACCAGGTCAAACCGATTCTCAAAGGTGAGATCAAGATAATTCTGACAGAGGTATTCTATATCCAGGCATTTCGCCGCTGCCTCATTTTTTGCATACTCAATAGAACGCCTTGAAAAATCTATTCCAGTAACATGGTGTCCTTGCTCTGCCAGCAGTTCGCAATATAATCCAGGACCACATCCAAGATCAAGAATTGATTTTTCGGGACCCTTGAAGTGTCCCAAAATCCATTCAACAGTATATTTAATGGTTGAAAGTTTTCTGCTTGCTGAATCGGTTTCCTGGCTCAGATGAATCTGGAGGAGTTGGCTTGAGATATACTCATCTTCCCACATGCTTGCAGTGCCTTTTTCATACAGGCCCACTGGCCCTGATATTTCGAGAATTTTAGATATCTGCATAATAAATTCCGCGATAGTATTATAATCAAAACGTAATACAAAGACTCTCTGAATGTTTTCAGCCTTAACTAAACAATCGTGCCTTAATAGTGCACATTAAGAAGCCTGAAACTTTCAGAGAGAAAATAAATGAGGAATTAAACGTTCAAAATCTAATTATACTCTATCTTTCAAAATAAAACCTTTGTGAAAAAAGATGTCCAATGAAGAGACGGTCTCTTATGAACGGTTCATATTTTCAAGAGATCTTATGGAGGTTATCGAAATCCATTCTCCAAGACCCAGTCGGGATCTCAATCTCAAATCTTGATCCATACCCCGGCTCTCCGGTCTCTTTGATGGTGAGTTTCGTTATTGCCAGAATTTCCCGGGCTAAAAATAATCCAATACCCGTATTTTTTCCATAGCCATGATTAAAAAT
>CAYWHV010000326.1:0-3386 GCA_964458045.1 uncultured Methanospirillum sp. | reverse complement strand
AGACGTCACCACGGCGGACATCGTCCTTACCGATACCACGGACGTTAAACCCGATGTTGTCACCAGGTAACGCCTGTGCGATTTCTTCGTGGTGCATCTCAATAGACTTGCATTCTCCAGTCTTGTTGGCTGGCATGAAGGTAACGTTCATACCTTTCTTGAGGATACCGGTTTCAACACGGCCGACTGGCACGGTACCGATACCTGAGATGGAGTATGCGTCCTGAATCGGGACACGGAGCGGCTTTTCGGTTGGCTTGTCCGGAACTTCAAGTTCGTCAAGTAATCCGAAGAGGGTTTTTCCTTTGTACCAGGGCATATTGGTACTGATCTTGATGATGTTGTCACCTTCGAATGCACTGATCGGGATGAACTTGACGGTGTCAGGGTTGGTTCCGACCATCTTAAGGAGGGCGCCAACATCAGTTCTGACCTGGTTGAAGCGTGCTTCATCATAGTTGGATGCATCCATCTTGTTGACTGCAACGATGAGCTGCTTGATACCAAGAGTCTTGGACAGGAAGACGTGCTCCTTGGTCTGTTCCATGACACCATCTGGTGCTGCAACGACGATGACTGCTGCATCTGCCTGTGAGGCACCGGTGATCATGTTCTTGACGAAGTCTCTGTGTCCTGGACAGTCCACGACAGTAAAGTAGTACTTGTCGGTGTCGAAACGCTTGTGTGCAATATCGATAGTGATACCACGCTCACGTTCTTCCCTCAGGTTGTCCATAACCCAGGCAAAAGCGAATGAACCCTTACCCTTTGATTCTGCTTCCTTCTTGTACTGATCAATGATGTGTACCGGAACAGCTCCGGCTTCATACATCAGTCTGCCGACGGTCGTTGATTTACCATGGTCGATGTGACCAATAACAGCGAGGTTAATGTGGGGCTTTTCAGTTGCCATATATACAAATCCTCCAATACCTCCGCACGATATCAGAACTGCAAAGCACAGCCCGGTTATGCGAGTATTACATATTTGATAGTCGTCCTTTTAATATTTTTCACTATGCATCTCATACTGATTGAACCCCTGAATGTCTGCTATCAGGTGGGAAACGAAGTGATTAATAGGTTTTCAGGGGAATGATCAGATTAAGAATGAAGTCTATTCCGATTATCAGGGAACCAGATTCTGACAGGGCTTACGTCGAATGCGCCTCTGGAAAACTGCCAGTGCACACCAGGTGCTCATATTGCATGAATTGTAAAGGGATTCAGGTAGGGGCGCGGGTTATGCCTTCTCCTTACGAGAATGCTTTTTCGCAGATTCAGGGAGGGTCAGTTCCACCTGAGATCCTGATGGAAGCTGCGATGCAATTTAACAGCCTGGTCCGTGACGGGTCTGCTGTGGCATGTGATGATGAAAAGGGACAAGGGTATACTCCCCGGTTCACGTCGCGGCTCTGATAGTCACCCCTGTCAGTTTCTGTGGTATCTGATGAATATCAGACAAGGGCGATGACCAGTATTGTCAGAAGAGCGCAGCGACCTATCTCTCCGGTTGCACCGGTCACATCTCCGTTGACTCCTCCAAACAACCGGTTGGCAAGATATTGCATACAGAAGGGGAGCAGGACCAGAACAACGCCGGCAGCTCCTTTCGCCTCCCAGGGGAGAGGGAGCAGAAATGCAGGAATCATGAGCAGGGTTGCCGGGATGATAAACCACGTTTTTGCCTGCTTATGGAGTGCAGCATGAAGCCCGTCATGGAATGGCTTTCCGAATAGTGTCAGCACTGCCATGCTCCATTTCCCTCCTGCTTCAGCAAAGACGAGTGCTGATGCAGCAATGAGAGCCTCTGGAAAAGAACTGAGTGAGGCGACGGTCAGGAGGATAATCATCATTCCAAGAGCCAGTGCACCGGTACCGGTCTGCCGATCTGTCAGTGCCCGTATCCTCTTCTCCCGGGATCCATGTGCCATGAGCCCGTCCCCGAAATCCAGCAGACCATCCAGATGATTGGCACCTGATACCAGAAGCACCGCACCGATTGCCATGACTGCCTGAACGAGTGGCGGGGCCGGGAGCAGGAGTATTATACCAGCTGCAATTCCCCCCGTGATATATCCGGCCAGGGGATACAGCCAGGTATTTCGTGCAAATGCTTCAAATGGGGCGGTTTTTCCAAGGGGAA
The DNA here is from genome assembly GCA_964458045.1 of uncultured Methanospirillum sp. GTDB lineage: Archaea > Halobacteriota > Methanomicrobia > Methanomicrobiales > Methanospirillaceae > Methanospirillum. Next base: position 1,240 of record CAYWHV010000326.1, on the reverse strand, counting down.
GAACGGTGGTAAACTGGAGCAGTGCACGGATGGCTTCAATCATGACTACTCAGAACGTTAGGAAGCATTCCGATATGGGCGTATGGTTGGAAGCGAGAGATTGATGGTGGATTCAGGGTAACGGATTTGAATGGTTTTTCTCTCCCGTCCACATTCGATAACGCCGAAAAGGCCCTTGTTCATCGGCATACTGGCAAATACGATGCTTTCCACGGTCCCCGGGTTGTCCGGGGCAGGTCCGAATCCGATGGGCTCACTTCTCGTGCCGGTCCTTGATGCTGAACTCATCTGGCAGGGAATCATCACCAGTTCTGATGCGACTCCGAACACCCCGACCGGATGTCCGACCCCGGCCTCAATCACCAGGGCTGTTCTTGACCTCACCGGCGTCTCCCCCCTGTTCATGAATGCAGGTCTGGTTCACCGTCCGACAGTGCCGGTTCTGGATCTTCACGGTCAGGCAGGCGGTGATCCCCGGGATGGTCCTGCGGTCCCTGATGCACAGCGCCTGTATGACGAGGGAGTCCGGATCGGAAAACTTCTGTCTGCGTATGATCTGCTTGTAGTGGGCGAATGTGTTCCTGGTGGGACAACGACTGCTCTGTGCGTCCTCAGAAGTCTTGGGTATGATGCAAAGGTAAGCAGCGCGTCAGTGAAAAGTCCGGACTCGATGAAGGAAGAGGTCTGTTCTGCGGTGACCCGGCGTATTGGCCGGACATTGTCTGATCCCATGGACATCGTCCGGGAGACCGGTGATCCGATGATAGCGGTTGCAGCAGGGCTTGCAGAAGGATTTCCTGGAACCCTGGTTCTTGCAGGCGGGACACAGATGCTTGCAGTTGCTGCGGTCATAAAGGGCCTTGGAAAACCCATCCCCGAGGTTGTCACGACGGTATATGTGAGGGATGACCGTGCTGCAAGTTGCGACAAAACTGCACAGGACATCGGAGTTCCGATAACCTATGTTGACCCGGGGTTTGGAGAGATTGGACATTCCGGCCTTGTCCGCTATTGCATCGGGGAGGTAAAGGAAGGAATGGGATGTGGCGGAGCAATGATGCTTGCGGCCCTTCTTGGCTATAGTCCGGAAGAGATTACCAGTTCGATCATCTCCTTTGTTTCCGGGTACAGTCCCTGAATGCATATCTACTGAACGGTCTAAAATATACGGCAGATGCTCCCCTTATTTGTGGTCAATAATCATGGTCAGTTCAATCATCTTATCTTAAGAGCCCTTCGG
>CAYWHV010000325.1:0-3396 GCA_964458045.1 uncultured Methanospirillum sp. | reverse complement strand
TGTTCAGTCCCTGAAGAAATATCTGAAAACTTTGAGACTGATTCATTTGAGGGTCGATATGTGGAGCTACCTTTCGGGCTACTTCAATCTTTGGGTAGATGTCGCCACAGTACCCACCTTTTTTCAGCAAAGCATGAAGTGATTCCCAGGTATTTCCTACATTATCAGGAGTTTTATATTTCGTATTGGTTCCAAGTGTTTCCGGGACACGACTATAAACCGCATGTATTGCTCGGAAATCTCCTAATATCCATGATTCGAGTTCCTGAATTGCAAGTCTAGTTATCACCGAATAGGAACCATCCATATCTGGGTTGGTTTTTGTATGAAGACCAGCCCGGTGAACGATATCTTCAAGCCATTGTTTCATCTCCCTGCAATCTTTTCGATCAAGATCACTTATGATGATTATTCTGTATTTCCCTGGGTCCTGATGTGTAAATCCACGAAGCCGTTTTTCAAGTTTGGTCTTAAAGCACGACAAAACATGGATGCTCCAGGTATCCGGAGGAAGTATAACCTTTGGAAGAACAGGCTCCAGAAATCCTTTCATGGATGGCTCTTCAACCAGAATGTCAATTTTCATTGTTATCTGGAATAGGTAATCGGATCACTGTTCGGGACAAAATTCTCCATCCAGAGATCTCCGAGAGGGATCTTTTCCTCCAGAAAGCCTTTCAGTTCTTCGATATCTGATAGCCGTTCTGCCCTGGTATATCCATCTTCATCACGGTAGATTGAGAAGACCTCTTCCGGTTTTGCTTCGTTTATAAGGGCAGGTGAGTGGGTTGTCACCAGTAATTGCGTCCTGCTGGTTGCTTTATGAAATTCTTCTGCAAGGTGAGGGAGGAGCAGGGGGTGAAGCTGGTTTTCAGGTTCTTCGATTCCGATAAGTGATCCTGGAACCGGGTCATTGAGGAGAACCAGGTATGCAAGCATTTTCAAAGTCCCGTCGGATGCAAAGCGAGCAAGGACTGGTTCTTTAAATGGTTCATCATATATCTGAAGGTTTAACCGGGTATCTCCCATTATCTCTGCCTCAATACGGCTGAGCCGTGGAATGCGGGATGTCAGGGTCTGGCGAATCTCTTCATACACAAAGGGATGCCGCTCCATGAGATACTGAATCACATTTGGCAGGTTATCGCCCGTTGATGAGAGGTGTTCCTGCCCTCCGGCTGCAGGAGTGGTCCGGGTATTATCTGCAGTCAGGTATGAGAGATGCCATCCGGTGATGAAATCCCGAAGAGCACTCACCCGGGGGTGTTTTGAGAACAGACCCAGTGTTGCAACGGCTAATGTCTCCGGTGACTTGAGGGATTCGACCTGTCGTTCTGCTGATTCATCCGGATTCTCACCAGTGATGACGGTGCCGTGCCCTTCAGAAAAATCAAGAAATTTAAATGGTCTCCCCCATGAACTTCTCTTCCATTGTAGCCATTCACTCGTTACAACTGGACCTCGTTCCCGTTCATCTATCTCAAGATGATAGGTGATGAGTGGGGAGTCACTTTTTTCCCGGTACTTTATCTCAATGGATATTGGATCGGTGCTCCCTCGTGAACGCAGATGTTTAAACCTTCCCCTCTTCTCCCATGCAGTTCGTAGTCCTCCCGGTTGGGTGAAGCATTCAGACAGGAACGCAAACACATCAAATATTGTAGATTTACCGCTTCCATTCGGTCCGATAAATATGGTTAAGGGGGTAAGTTTTGATAATTCCAGGTGACGAAGGACCCGGTAATTTTTCACCTCCAGTTTTTCTATCTGGGGAGGTTTCTCAGATCTTCCCATTCTCATCTGATCCTTTTTTGTTCGTGATGTTCAGTCCCATTCATTTCGCATGAGACGTTCTTCTTCTCTTCCATTAAAACCTGTGAGTATACCACGATATTTCACCGGGAAGGTTAAAACCTTCTCTTTCATCTTTTCCTCCTGTAGATCAGGTTGCTCTGGAATTTCTTTCATTATCAGGATCCCTCTTATTTTAATCGTTGATTGGTATAGGGGTCAGGTTCTATAATTATTCTCTGGAGATGATCTCGTGACCATTTGAATACGTCACACAGTATGTGACCTTTTTTCATTATTCAATGCGGGTTAATGCATCCAATTTTGTTCAACCGATATTTACAATGTCTGTTGCCCGGTCGTCCCCGGAAGACTTGCCTGGCCTAGTTTACTGATCTCCGACCATGAAATAATCAGACTATTGTATGCCAGGGCTTCAGATGACCATTTCTTTCGTTCACAGATGGCGTAGAGCCGGTATGCAAGATCACGTACCTGATCTCCCATGGTTCCTCCAAACTTATTTAAAAGGTTGGCAGCCCCTTGTTCTCCCTGATTTTCAAGCGTCCGGATAAGGTGCTAAGTCGCTTCCCAGACCGGGAGACGAGTATCAGTAGCCGGGTCCTAATTATCCGGGTATTCTGACCGATTGATGAGATGAACCTTCCCTCCCTTTGCATTGAGAATGCCAGCACGACAAGCCCCTGGACTGCAATATTCTTAGCCGTTGCCAATGTTTATGCTTCTCCATATGGCCCTTCTTCCCTCACTCTGTTCTGCTATCGTCACCGAACCAAAAACCCAGGGGTTTCCAGCACTCATGTAGCATGGAGATAATCCGGTCCAAATCAGGACTCTTCTTTCAGCCATCTCTGCAGGTGCCTGCTCAATGACTTATGATTAACCGTACCCTTCAGGAAGAACAATTCGTATACAGTAATTACATGAATTGTCTTTTTCTGCACATGTATCCCTATTATGTACTTAAAACCTGGCAAGAAGGAAAGGGAATATAATCCGGATATGATTTCATATCTAATCCGCAGGTTTCCTCATTCGGAAATTCCATGGATTTCCATTCAGAACTTTAAAACTGATTAGGGTATTATTTATGTAACACCGGGTCAGGGGGCAGAATACTATTTCCGGGCTTGAAACCGAGATCTTATATATTCTAAACCAGATGGATAAGGTCCTGTGTAACTCCTGTGAGTATGGAAGGAGAGTTATTTGACGTGCCTGTCCAATTATGTTACACATTTCTTTTCACAGGAACTAGAATGGGCGGAGGTGAGCCAAGGATCTGAATGTGGGGGTTCAGAGTTACCTGGCTATTGTGTGAGGAGAGAAAGTATGAAAGTTCGAGAGGTTATAGAATTTATAGAAGCAGATGGTTGGTATCTTGTAGCCACCCGTGGAAGTCATCGACAGTATAAACACCCGGATAAACCCGGCCGAATTACTATTCCTGGAAAACTGTCAGATACACTGCCACATGGGACAATGAATAGTATCTGGAAACAAGCAGGATATAAGGAGGGAAAATAATGTATAGGTTTTTGATTGTTATTGAGAAGGCTGAGACAAATTATGCTGCATACTCCC
>CAYWHV010000324.1:0-3396 GCA_964458045.1 uncultured Methanospirillum sp. | reverse complement strand
GAGGCGGTTATTTGATATGGGTTGGTGGCTCACATCGTAAGTGCAGAATTTGACGCACCTTCATACGTCATTTGTTGAAGCCGGAAGATCCGGCACTACATAGCAGAGGTTATACATGACACAATGGATGCTCAGTGAATCTGAAGGATATGATCTGCTTTCAAAATATGGAATTCCAACCCCGAAGTACCGGATAGTGACTCGGGCAGAAGACGCAGGATCAGCAGCAGAAGCAATTGGTTTCCCGGTTGTAATGAAGATCATGTCGCCGGATATCAGTCACAAAAGTGATGCCGGTGGTGTGATTGTTGGTATCGGAACAAAAGAGGCAGCACAGTCTGCTTTTAACCAGATTGTAACAAATGCCCGGGCCTATAACCAGAATGCTGACATTCATGGAGTAATTATAGAAAACCAGGCCGCACCAGGTCTTGAACTCATCATAGGCGGCAAGACTGACCCGACCTTTGGGAAGGTCATTACCTTTGGTATCGGTGGGACCCTCGTCGAACTGATGAAGGATGTTACCCTTCGTATTCTTCCGATTGACGAGGATGAGATCAGAAAGATGGTAACCGATATCGACTCGTACCCGCTCATCGCCGGGTACCGCGGTTCCAAGCCCAAGGATGAGGAATGCCTGATCCAGATCATCAAGAACGTCTGCAAGATGTTTGAGGATCAAAAGGACCTGCGTGAGTTTGATATCAACCCCATCAGGTTATATGATTCAGGTGCCTGTGCGGTCGATGCCCGTGTCATCATGGACAATGACATTCATCTTCTTGATATCGTCGAACTTGAACAGGTTCCACCGGAATATTTTAAGCCAAAGTCTGTTGCAGTCATTGGTGCGTCTGATGACAAGAACAAGATGGGATATGCGGTCATGCATAACCTGCTCCATTTCCCGGGCAAGGTCTATCCCATTAACAACAAGCGTGACACCATCCAGGGTCTGAAAGCCTACCCGACCGTCCTTGACATTCCGGATGATGAGATTGACCTCGCCGTTATCACCGTCCCTGCCCGGCACGTTCCCGGAGTAATGGAGGAATGTGGAAAGAAGGGAGTGAAGATTGCAGTTGTCATCACCGCCGGATTTAAGGAGATGAGCGATGAGGGACGTATGCTTGAGGAACGTATTGTTGAGATTGCTCACCGGTACGGAACCAGGATCGTCGGTCCCAACTGTCTTGGACTTATCATCCCACCGATCGGGCTTGACACAACCTACGTTGCCCAGTCACCAAATCCGGGGAACATTGCATTTATCTCCCAGAGTGGTGCCATTGTCAACACCGTCGTTGACTGGTCACTTACCAAGGATATCGGATTCTCCCTTGTCGTGTCTGTCGGTAACCAGGCAGATCTGAACTTCTTTGACTATCTCAGGGCTGCAGCAGCTGACCCGGAGACCAAAGTCATCATCATGTACATTGAGCAGATCAAGAACGGCAAAGCCTTCATGGAGATCGTGAGCGAGGTATCCAGGCATAAACCGGTTGTTGCATTAAAGGCGGGTTCATCCGCCCGTGGTCAGGCAGCAGCGGCCTCACACACCGGGTCCCTGTCGGGATCATATGATGTCTATGTTGAGGCATTCAGAAAATCCGGGGTCCTTCTTGTTCATACCCTGACCGGTGCATTCCTTGCAGCAGAGATGCTCTCCCATCCAAAACGGTACCCCAAAGGCCGCCGGGCAATCGTGGTTACCAACGCCGGAGGATTTGCCGTGCTCTCATCTGACTACACCGAACGGTACGGTATTAAGATGGTTGACCTGCCAGACTACCTGGTAAAAGAGCTGGATTCATTCCTTCCGGAGTTCTGGAACCGTGGGAACCCCGTTGACCTGCTTGGTGACGCGACTGAGGCACGATTTGAAAAGACCTTTGAAGTGCTCGCAAAGAATGATGCACTCTGGGACATGTGCTTTATCGTTGGATTCCCAAACAACATCCTCTCATCCGAACAACTGTCAAACCAGATACTCAAGTTCTCACAGTCCACGGATAAGAGAATTATTCCAACACTGCTTGGAGGAGCATCAATGGACCGCGGCAGACATATCCTTCATTCACACAGCATTCCAACCTTTGATGAGCTGGATATGATGTACCGGGTTGTTGGAAGACTACTGTATCAGATATACCGGGTGAAAGCAAAGGGAGTATACTAACCACCAAAAAAAGTATTTTTATGAATATCTGGTCATTGTAGTAACGTTCTGTTGTTTATCCTGGGGAGCCTCAAGGGTCCTGAATTTTTGTTCATATTCTCCGACGGTCCGCTGCAGGACGGCAAGGAGATTTTTCGCATGGTTCGGACTGATGCTGACGACCGCTTTTCCCCGTGCCTGGTTAATTCCAGGAATCTGGTGGAGAAAGATAAATGTAAATTCATCTTCCTTATAGGCAATCTGGATCATATTACTGTAGACCGGTTCTACATTTTGTGGTATAGTAACCTGAATTTCATTTGTTGCCATCTCTCACCTGTTTGACGCCTGTTCCAATAAAATGACCGAACTCAGCTACTCTAATAATTCTGTTCGCAGCATTGCAATATCTTCAATTATTACCGCATTTCATTGTCCCCGCCAGTATTTCTTTTACAAAGATACACCATCAAAACCTGCGGAAAACTACAATATATGTAAACAGGTCTCCTGCGCAGACCAGGATATGTCCGAAGATGAACTTTGGAATAGTATCTGCCTTATCCATCCGGATATATCAGAAGAGAAGAAGGGTTTTCTCAGGGATTGTCTTATGGCAATGGAGCATGCTCCGGTCAGGCCCTGGACAGAGACAGATATTCCCGTGCGATCAAACAGGGCCGGAATTCATGGAATCCTTGATAAATATCATGCACACACAGGTGAATATACCCTGACCAGGTGCACGACGGCACCACAAAAAGGATGCTGGCCGGAAGATGCAATCAGATCTGCAGCTCTTCTGCTCTGCATTGAAGAGACAGGTCCCCTGAAAACTCCGGGCCTTTCCATTGAATACATCCCTTCCGGCATCATCAGATATTATGAACCGACACCAAAAGACCGGAGAAGAGTCATCCAGATCATTCGACAGGTAAAGGAGATAGAAAAGGGCGGTTTCCCCCAGAAACCCCTGAACCCGCCATGTTCACGATGCCGGTTTTCTGACCGGTGTTCACAGAATGAACCACGGCGATTATCCTTCCTGTTCAAGAAGTGACAGGGACCGGATATACTCTCCTTTCGCTTCCCTGGTTGTCCCGACCACCAGCCATTGTTCATTCCCATGCTGTTCCACAATACCCTGTGCCTGGAGCAATTCACCAGTGAAAGCCTGGCCGGTATAGGTATGAGTGAACGAAAGAACCCGGGAGATGTCAGGGTGATCAATTTCA
>CAYWHV010000323.1:0-3399 GCA_964458045.1 uncultured Methanospirillum sp. | reverse complement strand
CAAACCCGAATCCTGAGATCATGCCTGATGAAGCACGTGCAGGGGGTGCTGCAATTGTCGGAACCGGCCGGTCGGACTTCCCGAACCAGGTGAATAATGTCCTTGTGTTTCCTGGTGTGTTCCGGGGTGCTCTTGATGCAGGTGCAACGATGATAAGCGAGGAGATGAAGATTGCAGCTGCTCATGCTATTGCCCGGTATGTGAAAGATCCGACTCCTGAAAAAATCTTACCGGATCCTCTGGACCGGGGGGTTGCAGAGGCTGTTGCTGCAGCTGTTGCAGAGATGGCACGGAAGTGTGGGTGTGTGAGAAAAGAATAAGATCACAAAAAACTACTTTTGCTCTGGTTCCCCGCCCGCCGGCTACATTGCCGGTTTGTCTCTGAACCGGTATGCCCCGTTCGGCACTAGCATCTCAAACCGTGCACCTTTTCCATATTGTCCAGTTTCCCTGATCGAAATATTGGTGATTGCACAGATCTCCCGGCTGAGAAAGAGACCCAGACCGGTATGCTTTCCAACTCCCCTGATAAAAATCCGGTCTTTATCCTCATCAGGTACTCCTGCTCCATCATCCTCATACACAATGACATATCCTTCATCGGTCGCATGACCTGACCAATGCATGGAGGTAATCCGTTCACCATGCCTGATTCCGTTCTCTATCAGCGTATAGAAGACTTTTTCAAACAAGGGATCTGCCAGGATTTCAACATCTGGGAGATCCATGGAGAGACGCACATGAGCGAGATTCATGCTGCTCTGCACCTTTTGAAGAGTGACTGACACAAGGTGCCATTCAGCATAGCTGACCCCAAGATCCTGGTAATCCTTGGTAAACTCAATCTGTGTCTGAATTGCCTCAGTCAGCTGTATCTCCTTTTCCAGGAATTCCCTGACCGGTCCCTCCTCTACGATCTCTTCACTTAAGGACTGGTACCCACGAAGAGCAGTGATCAGGTTGAGTATGTCATGCCGTGTTATACTGGAGAGCAGATTGAGTTTTTGATTTGCCTGATATAATGCCTCTTCTGCAATCCGCCGGTCGGTAATATCCCTGACATATTCTATCACTCCGGTCATCTCTTCAGTCCGGAAATCAAAGAGGGGAAACGTATGGAGCTCCAGCCATCCTTCGTTCTTCTGATCGAATTTCCGCCTGGGAACAATCTCCCATGCAGCTTTACCGGTTGCAAGGGTCGTACGGGCCGGGCAGATATCACACTGATGTGATTTGCCGTGATACGCCTCAAAGCATTTTTTCCTGAACAGAGGGCCGGCTTCTGCATACCATCGCTCCATGGTGGCATTTACCCGGATAATACGCAGATCCTTATCAAGAATGCTGATTCCGTCCTGAATGCTGGAGAAGATATTTGACAGGAATACTTCCCGTTCAAACAGTGCTTCTTCTGCCTGTTTTCTTTTTGTGATATTGATTATCGACGCAACACTCTGTTTTGTATTCGGGAACTTCCCGACACTGATGGCAACATCGAGTACTGCTCCCTCTTTGGATCTGATCTTTGTCTCGTAATAGTCAGGGACTGATGGATCATTCTCCATCCGTTTCATGTGATATTCGGAGACCTGTTCCTTACATTCAGGTGCCAAGAAATCAATAAATTTCTTTTTATTCTCAATCTCTTCGCGGCGATATCCGAAAATTTTCTCAACCCGGGAATTGGTCAGTGATATGGTGCCATCTTCCTCAATGACCATCACTGCTGTTCCTGAATGCTCAAACAGTGTCTGATATCGCTGAATGAGTTCTTCAGACGTCTTTGTGAGGAGCGTATGGAGGGCATGGCGACTTTGAATGGAAAGGTTATATCTTTCTAAAAGACGGGAATTACCTACCTGTACGCGGTGGAATGCTGAGGAGATCCTGTTTTGTTCTGTTTCAGAAACCCTTTTCATCAGGGGTTGCAGGCTATCCCAGAGCAATTCCAGTGGAGTCATGTCAGGTTTCAGGAAAATCAATCAGCACAAGACAGAGGGTCTCATTGAAAAAATCACAGGTCGATAATTTATTCAGTCCTATCTCGCCATACGAGAAAAACCCGACCAATGGTGCGTTCCATAGCCGGGATGCAGCCAGTACCTCGTCATCTATCATGGAGCCTGCTACCTGGTGCCTGGCCATACAGGAGAAGAGGAGAATTAGGTTTGCCTGGGGATTTTTCAGGGAAAAGTCTGTGATTTCCCGGATTGTCTCCTCGATGGTTTCATTTCCGAATGAACTTGAGAATCGTACCCGGGATCCCTCGGGGACCGCACCGGCAAAAATAAGAGCACCCCGCTCCGGGTCCACAGCGAGAAAAGCACGAAGAACCTCGTTACCATCAGGCCGTTTCATCATGAGCGGAAACGTCAGGCCCACTTTTACCAGAATATCATCACTCACATTCAGATAATCCTTGAAGATCTGGGTTGCAGGCCCATCATTGATGGTATACACCACATTTCCGTCAGATGAGGTGACCACCATCTCCACCCCGACTCCGGTCCAGCCGCTCGAGGCAATACCGTTGATAGTTATATGTGATCGGTCAAGGACGATAACTGATGCCCCGTTCGTGGAATACCCCTGATGAGTGAAGACATATGTTTCAATAAACTCCCCGTCATCTCCTGCAATCCCCCCGAATATGGGAGTTTTTTGAGGGCATACTTCTTCGATTCCCTTTATTATTGCCTCACTGTTATTTTTCAGCCCTGATATCGCAATGATGAATGCAGGGTTACTGAAGGTATTCCGGCCCCAGTCTCCGATCCTCTTCCCAAACTCACCCTCAGATTCAGTTCCCTTTTCAAAGAGCATGATTGAAAAGTGAGATGGATCAGGGTTCATGAAACAACAGGCCACAGACTGTTCAAAGGTTGGAGTGCTATCAGTTCCCAGAAGAATCTCCCCGCCGGTTGAGCATCCAAATACCGGCGTATCCAGCGAAGGAATCAGGGCTGCGAGCTCTGGAATGCCGACCGCTGGTGAACTGAAGATGATTCCCAGGGTCGGATGGAAGCCGGGATTCTGGTTAAACCGTTCTACGACTTCTGCTGCAGAGTATGCCAGGAAACAGATACTTTCAGGCATGAAAAACCAAGTATGATGTCTTTCCGTTTTGAAGTATTTAACAGTAACTTAAAAATGATACCAATCAACAGACAGGTAAAAATTTGCTGATTCCAACCCGCTGATGCGAACACTGATACCCAAAATGAACCCCAGATAACTCTCTCGTTTTTTGGAAATTTATTACCACAATTCTTGTAAAGTGGGGCGCTTTAGAGAAATTAACATCTGACGATTTGAAACGGTACATGGAATCCGGTTTAAAAAAATCACTGATTATCTACATATAAGAGAGAAAATGGTTCAAACACCAGCCTGATTGAT
>CAYWHV010000322.1:0-3399 GCA_964458045.1 uncultured Methanospirillum sp. | reverse complement strand
CTCGATGCCCAGACCGCCCAGGTAGCCATGCTCATCTACAGCGGTATGGATACGAAATCCATCGAAAATATGCTCAGCCTTCCGCCTGAAGAACTGAATGCAATATACGAGACTCTTTTAAAATTAAAACTCGTGGATGTCGTCATGGTCAGAAAAGAAGTTCAATTGACTCCGAAGGGTGTCAGGTACATTACTGATGCCCTCAAGCCACCTTCTTAAGACCAGATATTCCACAATCCTTTTACCAATTAATATCGTTTAATTCATAGGAGGAACCGTTCACCCATGGGACGAATCCTGATTGTCGATGATACATTGTTTATGCGGACCTTGCTCAAGAACATACTCAGCTCCGGGGGACACGAGATTGTCGGTGAAGCTGAAGATGGCGATATCGGCGTTACCAAATACAGAGAATTGAAACCTGACCTTGTTACGATGGATGTTGTCATGCCAAAGATGAATGGCATTGAGGCATTAAAAGCCATCAAAGCACTTGATACGAACGCAAAAGTTATCATGTGCACTGCAGTTGGTCAGGAACAGATGGTGAAACTTGCAATTAAAAGCGGAGCGAGGGGTTATATCGTAAAGCCGTTCCAGGCTCCAAAGGTTCTGGAAGAAATTGGAAATGTCCTTGGTGCTTAACACATGATCAGGGTTCTCGTCATCGACGATTCACTCTTTATCAGGACTGTTGTACAGGACATGCTGTCCGATGATCCGGATATACAGATAGTTGGTGTCGCGTCTGATGGTCTTGAAGCGCTGGATAAAATCAGGGAACTAAAACCGGACCTTATCACTCTGGACATAGAGATGCCCAGGCTTGACGGGTTGTCAATGCTTGAGCGGAAAAAAGAGATTGACAGGTTTCCAAAAACACTGGTTTTAAGCTCCCTGACTTCAGAAGGGGCAGAGATGACGAAGCGGGCCATTTCTCTTGGTGCTGATGATTTCATGCTTAAGCCAAGAGGGATTAAGAATATCCGTGAGATCGGTGGCGAGTTAAAACATAAAATAAAAAATATCTGCACTATCGCCTACATTACGTCAAAACCTGTATTAAAGGACAGTAATGCCAGGAATGTTGTGCTTATCGGTTCATCTGCCGGGGGGCCGCCGATGCTTGATACCATTGTGTCAAAGCTCCCCTCAGATCTGAATGCAGCCGTGATTATTACTCAGCATATGCCCAAAGGCGGATTTACTGCAGCTCTTGCGGCGCGTCTGAACAGAATTTCTCCTCTTCAGATTCGTGAAACTGAGAATGGCGATGTTTTAAAAAACGGTACGGTCCTCGTTTCCAGAGCCGGGTTTCATACCGTAATCTCATCTGTCCTTGACAAAGGGGGGAGTCAGAGTGGCAAGATTATCCTGACCGACTCTCCACCGCTTCATAATGTAAAGCCCGCGGTAGATAAGACGTTCACATCTGCAGCGCAGGTTTTTGGTAATCATTGTGTCACCGCCATCTTATCCGGGATGGGAAATGATGGTGGCGAAGGAACAGAGGCGATAAAAAAAGCCGGAGGAGTCACGATAGTCTGCAGGGAAGATGACTGTCTTGTCTATGGGATGGCGCGTTCAGCATTATCCCGGAATTGTGTGGATCATGTGCTCTCACTACAGGCAATTCCTGAAAAGATCGTTGAAACTATCAGGACAATGAACGGGTGAATTATGTCTGATCTCGATGCATACCGGAGTCTCTATGTTGCAGAATCGCGGGAAAACCTGGAGGGCATTGTCAGCAACCTTCTGGTTCTGGAAAAGGGCACTGATTCTCATGCGATAGATGAGATCTTCCGGTCTGCTCATTCACTCAAGGGTATGTCAGCATCCATGGGGTTTTCGCACATGGAAGAGATCTGCCATGCTCTTGAGGATGTCTTCTCACAGATCCGTAGTGGCAGGCTTGAAGTGACCCAGTCACTGGTTGATGATCTCCTCGGTGGTGCCGATGACATCGAGCTGATGATAGATGAGATCGAGACCGGTGGAGATGGACAACTGGAGCATAAGGACCAGCGGGTAAAAAGTCTGAAACGCTGGTTGTCAGCGGGTGAAGAGAAAATAGTTGAAAAACCCACACCCCAGGCTCCTGTGATACCAGCGTCGGCCTCATCTGATGCGGCTGGTGATATGTATGAAGGTCCGGCATATGATCAGGATTACGGCTCTGGTTGTCTGGCATATGCACTAACATTCTCACTTGCAGACAATGTCGACAACAAAAATCTTCGTGGGATGCTGATTCTTCAGAATCTGGAAACCATAGGAGAGATTGTTTCCTGTTCTCCGGAACGGACAATCGTCGAGGATGATGAGAATTTTCCAGGGGATGTCACTCTCGGATTCAGGACAAATGCAGGCATTGGTGCAATAGAGACCATTCTTGGGATATCGGATATAAAAACCCGGACAATTTCTGTCCTCACCATGCCCGCGGATATACCCTCCGCTTCTTTAGAGAAACCTGATATATCTTCGACTCCGGAACCAGTATTTTCTGGCGATGGAATCAGGTATGAGATCCACGTGGAGATTGCGTCTTCGGTTGACTCCCGTAATCTTCGTTCAATGCTCCTCCTTCAGAACCTTGAGGGGCTAGGGACCATTGTTCAAATCTCTCCGAAGCGGGAGATCATCGAGGATAGCAGTACATACAACGGAGTCATGGATGTTCTCCTTAACACCTCCGAGCCACAGGAGAAGATCCTTGCCCTGCTCAAGGGTTCAGATATAAAAAATCATTCTGTCAGGGTGGAAGAATCAGAGGTTACCAAAGAACCCGGGGTTGCTGCTGATGCTTTGGAAAGTTCTTCTTTTGCCGGATTCCGTGCCCCCTCAGTAGATAAAGTGGAGAAAAAGAGGGAAGTCAAAAATATCAGGGTTGATATTGACCGGCTTGATCACATGATGAACCTGGTTGAGGATCTGGTTATCAACCGTGGTCGTCTGGAACAGATTGCCCAGCAGTATAAGATCAAGGAACTGGATGAGACCCTCAACATGGTCGGCAGATCGGTCTCTGATCTGCAGGTTATGATGATGGACATCCGGATGATCCCGCTCAACCATATTTTTAACCGGTTTCCCCGGACTGTCCGTGATATCGCTGCCAAAGAAGGAAAGGAAGTTGACTTTGTGGTTGTGGGTGGTGACACAGAACTTGACCGGTCGGTTATGGACGGCCTGAATGATCCGCTTTTACACCTCATCAGAAATGCTCTTGATCATGGCATTGAATCACCGGAAGTCAGGATAGCAAATGGGAAAAACCCGAAAGGCAGACTGACACTCTCCGCATCCAGGGACAAGGATAATGTCATCATTGTCATCGAAGATGATGGAGGCGGAGTGAATGTTGAGAAGATCAAAAAGAAGGCAGTTGAA
>CAYWHV010000321.1:0-3406 GCA_964458045.1 uncultured Methanospirillum sp. | reverse complement strand
CAGAGGCCGGGTGCACGGAAGCTCTCTTTACCTTTGGTGAGCATCCTGAAGAAGTGGCAGGATTTATTCCCTTTCTTGAGCAGTACGGGTACTCCTCTATCCTCGAATACTGTCATGCAATGGCAGAAGAGGCGCTTCGTCTTGGTCTTCTTCCCCACACCAATGCCGGTATCATGACTGCTGATGAGATGAGGTACCTTTATGATGTGAATGCCAGTATGGGTCTCATGCTGGAGACAACCGCTGATATCCCTGCTCACCGGAACTGTCCGGGAAAAGAACCTGCCAGGCGGATTGCCATGATCGAAGACGCCGGCAGACTTAAAATCCCGTTCACTACCGGTATTTTACTGGGTATTGGTGAATCCCTGGCTGACAGACGGGAATCACTTGAGGTAATCGCCGGTCTGCATAAGAAATATGGTCATATCCAGGAGATCATCATCCAGAACTTCTGCCCAAAACCCGGGACAGATATGAGTGCATTCCCTGGAGCGACCCTTCGCGATATACAGGAGACGGTCCGGATGGCGAAAGAGATCCTCCCTTCTGATATTGCCATACAAATTCCTCCAAACCTTGCCGATGCAGCACAAATCCTTCCCTGTGGGGTGACAGACCTTGGTGGCATCTCACCGGTGACGATTGACTATGTAAACCCTGAGCATCCCTGGCCTGCTTTTGAGGAACTTCTGGCTCTTACGAAAGGGTATACGCTCAAAGAACGGCTCTGTATTTATCCGGAGTATATCCGGAGAGGGTGGTATCACCCACGGCTCAGGGATTGTATCATCAGCCTTGAGAGCACAATACATATGAGAGGTACATCCGTGATACCGGCAAAACCCCTGTATGAGGGGAAAGCAAAATCAGTTTATACCAGTGAGAATCCTGATGAACTGATTGTTGTCTTTCGAAATGATATGACCGCCTTTAACGGGGTCAAGCATGACCAGTTTACTGACAAGGGAAGACTGAATGCTACAGCGTCGGAATTTTTCATGAAGATGCTTGAGGCCGAAGGAATTCCAACTCATTTCATCAGGATGACTGCACCTGATACCATGATCGTCCGTCGGCTGGAAATGATCCCGCTTGAGGTCATTGTCAGGAATGTTGCTGCTGGTTCCATGACCAAGAAGTATCCGGTTAAGGAAGGAACGGTGCTTGACTGGCCGGTTGTTACGACTGATTACAAGGATGATGAACGGGGAGATCCCATGATCAACGATGATCTTATCCAGGTTCTGCACATTCTGACTGCTGATGAGCTCCGGCAGGTAAAGGAGATGGCCTTACACGTAAACACGGTTCTTACCCGGTTCTTTGATGAGTGTGGGATCAGGCTTGTTGACTTTAAGCTTGAGTTTGGAAAAGCAGGTGGCACAATCTACCTTGGTGATGAGATCAGCATGGACTCCATGCGGCTCTGGGATAAAGAAACCGGAGAATCATTTGATAAGGATGTATACCGGTTTGACAAGGGTGATGTTATCACGGCATACCGGAATGTTCTGAATCGTATTATTCCGGATTCCCGGGTATAACGGTCGACAGTCGGGGTATGGCTATACCCTGAAATGTCTTTTCTATGGGGTTGTATTGGTGGCGCTCATACCCTGAAGAATGAGACTCTATAAAAAATTTATTACCTTGTTCCATTATATTGAAGTCTGTGTGAGTTGACACTTACATGGGAGATCCTGTGGCAGAAACTGAAGAAGAAATAAGAAGTTGGGCGCTGGAGTATTCCCGGTCGAACGGATGGGTCCTGAACCCTGATGAAAAGCAGACACATGCAGTGATCAAGGGGTTATCACGGAATTCTGAAAAGCATGGGGAACGGTATTGTCCCTGTCGTATCCGGTCCGGAGATAAGGAGAAAGATAAGGCTATTATTTGTCCCTGTGAGTATCATGTGCATGAGCTCGAGCAGGCTGGTCATTGTACCTGTAATTTCTTTTACGATCCTGAATACCTGTGATATTCCGGCTTATCCGGAATAATTATTTTATCTTATCTTTTCAATACCTGAACTGGGAATAACAATTAAACAATTTCGCTCTAGCATGGTATCTGATTGTTGGTTTTTTATGGGCTTATGAGATTGAAATCTAATGTTTTTTGTATACGAAATAGTATTTCATTAATAAATAGTGGTAAAATATTTAGTAAATATTCATAGAGATTCAAAGGGGTTTATTATCTCTATCCCTTTAACTGATGTAAAATCTTTGTAATTCCTTGTTACCAGAGTCGCTGACAGGTTAATGGCTGTGGCAGCAATTACAGCATCAGGAAGTTTGATATTCGAATTTTGTCGAATCTGAATGGCGTGATTTGCAACCGCTTCATCAACTGGAATCACAGTACTAAATTTGAGGAGATCATGAGTCATTCTGTAACTCTCTTCGGTATGTTTATTCCATCCTAAAACTTCTATCCTGCTAATTATTGAGGTAAAAAATGAGGATATCAGTATTTTCTTAATAGTCATAAGCACCTCATCGGATGCAGAACCGGTAATAAAATAAATGATGATATTTGAATCGATAAGGTATCTCATAGCCTTTCCCATTCATTTCTGAGCTGTTTGATCTCTTTATCAAGATCCTCAGATGAATCTGTATAATGCACAATTCCAATATAATCCGCAGGATCGAATTTCTCCTTATTTGTAATTTTTCCCATAATAATCTGT
The DNA here is from genome assembly GCA_964458045.1 of uncultured Methanospirillum sp. Classification (GTDB taxonomy): domain Archaea; phylum Halobacteriota; class Methanomicrobia; order Methanomicrobiales; family Methanospirillaceae; genus Methanospirillum. The sequence goes on along the minus strand of CAYWHV010000321.1, from coordinate 705 downwards.
GCAATATCCTCACTCCATGCTGATATTGGAATAACAACATCTGTTCTATTTCCATTCTGATCATACAAATACCGAATCTCTGACGCCTGGCCCATATAATCTCAATTATTAATATTATTTTAGGCAATGATATGTTTTGTTACCGAAAAAATTGAATAAATCGAATGTTCAAATTGTTGGGTAATTATAATGAGAAGATATCTATGTCTCTCAAAAATTTGGTTATATGAGTACAAATTTGCGATTAGACAGGCTTTTCAGCACCAACATATGTCGCAATAATTTCCGTCTCAAATATTATGGAATTATGGTATCTTCGTAAGCTGTCGATTTTCAGTCACCTATAATCTAACCATGTACGATTATTTGCTATTTATCCAGTTCACGGTGTTCAGATGCATGTATTTTAATCGTATCAATCAGCTGAGAGGATCTCCTGACCATCGGCAGACGTCCGAGGTCCTATCTCTCTTCCCAGAATATTATTGGAACGACTAAATACGGTTAATCCAGTAGCTTAGTCCAACCGAAACCGGGACAAACACCAGCACGATGAGCGTTAAAGTAAGGGACAGCGAAGAGATGATGGTCGAAGTTACAACAAGGGTTGTCGCTGCTGATATGATCCCCTGAAGGATACTTCCTGATATTGCACTCACAGTAGTCAACAATCAGACATAATTCGGTAATTTTTACTAAAGATAT
>CAYWHV010000320.1:0-3426 GCA_964458045.1 uncultured Methanospirillum sp. | reverse complement strand
AAATATTACATTATTGATAAAGAGAAGGTTGCCCGCTTGTTAGGCCAACATGGACATGAGGTGACAACTGGAGGCCGACTCCACCACATATAAAGGTGTAAAATATTTTTATCACATACGGAGTACAATACTACAATATAATTATTGATAAGGATATGTCGTGGTGATGATGAGCAGCCCCTTTAAAAAAATTCTTGGCAACACCTGCGAGATGAGGATAATAGAATTCCTCTTGCCATTGGAAGATTTAGAGTTTAATATTACTGAATTGGCAGAAGAATCAGGAGTCTCACGTGTCACCGCTGGAAAGGTAATAAAAAAATTTGTTAAATGGGGAATTTTATTAAAGAGAGATAATTCTATTTCATATTATCGTTTGAACCACGATAACCAGATAGTCAGGAGTATTAAATTATTTAATACTGCAATTATTGAAACGATGCTTGGTGAAGAGGAAACTCATAGCATCAACCTGTTAATTTCGAAAAAGAAAGAGCAGTGCTCTTTGTATGCTCCCAATAATGAAGACGGAAAAGAAAAGATTCACAGATTTGGCGTGGATTCGAAAAATGAAGAATTTTCAAAGGATATTCCAATAGAACAAACAATTCCTTCTCCGGCGAGGGCTGCTGATGAACGGAGGCTCTCAAAGGAGAGGGCGAAGGAGCAAAGGGCAACGATGAGGGTTAGGACTCCGGTTCAAGGTATGGAATATTTAATATTTTTCGGTTGTCCCCCCCATTATAACTGAAAATGATAATATTACTCATCACACCCGATTGCACATCTTAATCGGGAATCCCAAATTCTCTCAAATCTGAACAAACGGATTCAAAAACCATAGTAAAATCAGGAAGAACTTTCATCTGATGTTTCAGACTCTTCTCCCATGACTTCTGATACTGATCCTTTTTGACCATAATATCAGGAATTGTTGGACTAATCCCTTTATACTCACATTTCTTATTAAAAATCTCATTTACCGCTGATTTATCTATACGAGGCATGAGATGGTAAACATCATACAAATCCCGGGGCCTGGTCCTCTCAAAAAGTGACCGGATCTTTTCTCCCATGATTTCATCAAGAGCATATGACGGAACCGTTCCGGTTAAAGAATCAGAATATTGATGGATAATCTCCCTGTTCTCTATCCGAAGGATAACTTCTTCATTGGAAGGATTAGTAATATCAAGATCAATTTTAATCGGGATATCGGCCCCGGATGGGATGAGCCTGAAAAAGACCGTCCCTCGAAATCCACTTTTCGTATGAATAAGATTCACATCATCCTGAAACGGGATACCACTGATTTCCCGGATTGAGACAACACACTGACGAATAAGATCAACAAGATGATCCGGTTCATACTGCTTCGTCAGAGTAAAATCAAGATCATCAGAGAACCGGTACTGTTCAATATAGACTTTCCTTATCCCGGTGCCCCCTTTGAGTACCATATGAAGAGACCCGAATGAGGACAACAACCAGTTCTGGGCATAATCACGCTCTATCGTAGAGGGAGGGACACCAAACAACCTGGCCACCTCTTTAATTTCACGAATGGGAATCAAATACTTCAACTCCTGGTATCTCATCCACATTAATAATCAATCGCCACTTTGTGTTTAAGTTCCCTGTTTTTGGCATCGTTGGATCTAACATCTCATATTTTCTAATATTCGGAATTTCAAGATTGATTGGAATATGAAAGAGATCACACAGATACCCGAGCCTTCGTATAACCATTGAATTCCCGATAGATTGTGCATACGTTACCAATCTCTCCATTTCCAACTCTTTTGTGAGGAGTGATTTAGAAACCTCCTGAATTCCTCCGGCATAATGAGGCTTATCCAGACAATCAATAATAGTTTTTTCACGGTCAGTAATCGGAACACTCGTCTCTTCTATCCACTCATGCCGAAGTCCAAAGAATTTCTCTTCTTTAATCTTCACAATCCGGTACTCAACTCCAAATATCTCGAGAAGTTGTTTCTTTTTTCGACTCGGAGTTTGAACAAACACCGTAGAGGGGATCTGTTCAGTCATCCCGTACCAATGAAGAGCACTCCAATAAGAAATCGCACATGGATGAACGAGCAATGACCCCACAACAAATTCATGAAGGGAATATCCACCATGATAACTATCAAGAGGAATAATCAGATATTTACCTTTTTCAATTCGTTCGATCAACCCTCTGGTTTCAAGCCGTGAAAGCAGAACACGGAGCACCTCTTTTTTTATTGATGTTTTCGCGACTGCCTCATCAATCGTGAATACCTCACCGTCACGGGCAAGTGTTCTGATGAGATTCAAAGACATGATCTACTTTAGGTACACTTAAGTTAACAATTTTGTTAATTTTGGTGTACTAAAAGTAGATTGATAAGCCGGAAAAAGAATCAGGATTTGTAACTCGCACATCTACATCATTAGTAAAGGAAATAGTATCTCCTTTTTTTGCTGAGGCATACGGAGTCTGTTTCTGAACCAGGACCTCCATAAGAACTTATACGCCGGAATGGTATGAGTGTTCCCATTATCCATGAACAATCTCACTGGAATAGCATTGAGAACATCTACCATTCCCCCGATGCCATATGGGGATGGCTCGAGACCATCACATCAAGGCCGGTAATCCAAAGATTCCGAAGATAGGAAAGAACATATTGTAAGGATTAATTATTTTGTTAATTTCTTTCTACAACCCTTTTTCCTATTCGACATTAACAATCAATCATTGAGAATAGCTAAAAACCCTACCTTTTTATCTGAGAAGATCGAATAATAATGGTGGATAATTTTAGTACATACATATTTCGAGAGGAATACAAAAGAATCGAAGAATTGGGAGATACTCTCTCAAATATTAGTAGTTCTATCGATTGGGAATGTTTTAGAGAAATCTTATCACCTCTCTATAATGATAACAAAGAAGATGGTGGGCGTCCTCATTTAGACGAAGTATTGATGATAAAAACCCTGGTATTACAACATCTCTATGGATTATCGGATTATGAAACCGAACGCAATATTTATGATCGAATGAGTTTTCGTCATTTTTTAGGATTTCCAAAAACAATCCCTGATCGTTCAACGATTTGGGTATTTAAAGAGCGATTAACAAAAAATGATTGTCTCGATTTGATTTGGGAAGAATTACAACGCCAACTCGACGATTTAGGGTTTGGTCTTCAACGTGGTGTTATGCAGGATGCTTCCTTTATTACCGCAGATCCAGGTCATGCAAAAAAGGAAAAACCAAGAGGTGATGAAGCATTAACAAGGCGATCTAAAGAAGGCACTTGGAGTAAAAAAGGAAATAAATCCTATTTTGGTTTTAAAATGCATACTTTAGTGGACAGGGACTTTTTATTTATTCGGGAAATAGCAACTACGACGGCTTCACTCCATGACAGC
>CAYWHV010000319.1:0-3433 GCA_964458045.1 uncultured Methanospirillum sp. | reverse complement strand
TTTCAGCAGGTGGACCATTCAGAGGACCAGGAAAAACTGGTCCGGTGTCTGTCGGATATCAGGAATCATCCCTTCTTTCGGTCCGTAAAAGAGGAATCATTCCAGCTCCTGCAGATATCACCCGGAGATATTATCCTTGAGATTGGGTGCGGCCCTCTTGATGATGTTCATATCCTTGCCGGACGGTGCAGCCCCGGAGGACTGGTTATCGGGTCGGATATCAGTTCTTCCCTTGTGACCCTTGCAAAAAAAGCGGCTAATATTTCAAATCTCTCGTATATCCGGATGGACGGGCAATACTCGGCAGTTCGCGACAGTGTATGTGATGCGGTCAGGGAAGACCGGGTCCTTCAGCATGTGCAAAATCCACAGCAGGTTGTTAATGAGATGTTCCGGGTTCTCAAAACCGGTGGGCGATGTGTCCTGTTTGAACCGGACTGGGAGAATTTCATCATCGATGGGGCTGATGAAGAGGTAACACGGGCAATTCTGAACTTCTGGTCAGATCAGTTTGCCTGCGGTCATATCGGACGAAAACTTAGACGGTTGTGTCTAAACGCAGGATTTACCGACGTACAGGTCTATCCACGGACAATGATCATGCACACCCTTCAGGAGGCAGAAACAATTTTCACTGTTTCAGAAAATGCTATTCGGGCCGCATCTGCCGGATGCGTATCACCGGAGGCAGCAGATAAATTTATTGCCCATCTCATTGCTATGGACCGGAAAGGATTATTCTTTGGTTCCTTCACCGGCTACCTGGTTTCCGGGAAAAAATAAGGGTCGGATTGGATTCTAAACGTTAATATCATTCACCTTTGAATTTTTAATTCTCATGTAGGCAATTTCAGTGTTCCAGGGATTTTTCTCGATAAAGTCAAGAACACTTTTTATCTTCTGGTAATTCTCCCGGATCTTCCGTGCCTCATCACTCTTTACATCCTTCTCCTTATTTATCAGAAACTGGTACTTTTCCGAGAGGTAGAAGATGCTCTCCACGACAAACGTTGAATACAGGTGATCAGCAGAGATTGAGTTCCCATCTCTTCCTATTCCTTTCCCTTTCTCATCAAGATGGATGACAAAGGGATCAGTCCTCCGGTATTTCTGGGCAATGCCACCGATAAATGACGGCCCGTCCGGATTAATGTACATGTATATACTGCCATTGCTATCCGGATAAGTGGCTATTGCTGTACTTTGCAGGGGATCGGTGAGACGGATTCCGACCGCTGCATGGGAGAGACCAGGGTAAGCAAGGAACACCACATCATATCCAGCTTCACTGAGAAGACCATATAAAAACAGGGCTTTATCATAACTATTCCCCATTTTATCATGCAATATCTCAACCGGGTACCGGTTTTCAGCATTCTCGGTCAGGGAGATCTGCTGGACAAAATGAACAATGCATTCCAGTTTTGCCCGCTCATTGATTCGGTTAATATTCGCCTGACGCCTGACTTCTTCAAGGGTTGTCTTCAGGGTTTCCTGTGTCGTTGGATCAGCAAGGATAGCAGAAAGCACCGGGATCCATTCTTCTGGGTTTTTCGTTGATACATCTGGTGATTGGAATGACACTTTTTGTGCACCCAGATGAACCGACCGGTTGATGTCAAAGGTCAAAGGCAGGCTTTCACAAGAAGATTGTATGGTGAAGGTTCGTTCTACAAATGCAGGATTTGCACCTTTTTGTGGGATAACCACGAATTTCTGCAGGTCGGTAGTATTGAGTGATACCTGCGGTTTGACAACCCTGACTTTTTTTGTTTCATCACTTGGGATCTGCAGACTATGGAGGTACCGGCCATCTGGGGTAAAGACCTGGACCCGTGCATTGCCGGAATCACAGACATATATGATATCTTCACCTGATGCGTTGACGATACTGATTCCCGCAGGATTGTCAAATTTTCCGTCCCCATCTCCAAAACCCCCCCAGCTGGTCAGGAGTGATCCTTTGTCATTCAGTTTTAATACCCGGTGGGTGGCTGCATCGGAGATGTAGATATTCCCCTTATTGTCATGGGTGAATCCGGCAATATCCCAGTATCCATAGGGTTTGGCGACATCCCGGGTAATGATTCTCTGCATCGTCCCGTTTGCCTGAACCATAAACAGGGCCTTGTCATGCAGATCACTGACTAAAAATGAATCATTGGAAAGGGGTAGGATATGTGAAGGCCGTATCAGGTCCGGCTGACTGACTGGTGCCTGCCTTGCCAATGATGTATTATTCTGGATCTGTCCTGGTGCATCTCCATGAAACATATATCCAAGGAGAATACCGCCCAGAATACCGGCGGTGAGAAGTATGACAATGTCAATTGTATGCCGGTTCATAGAGTATCATTCGCAATACTTACTTAATGGCATGTCTGTCACCGATAGATTACTCGTTAATAAGGTCTTGCATTCTGACCAGGGGGGTCAGGGTGATATCAAGGTCCTGCATTGTTTTTCCGGCACCTTCATTCCGGTCAACTACTGTGATTACGTCGGTTACGACTGCACCGGCAGAGCGAAGCTGTTCAATCCCGAATACTGCCGACCCGCCTGACGTGGTCACATCTTCAACGAGAAGGATGCGTTTTCCGGTAACCTCCCCGATGATAAGACTGGCAAGACCATGCCCTTTCTGTTCTTTCCTGATGATCACATAGGGCTTATCAGAGGCAAGGGAGACTGATACCGCAAGGGGGACCCCACCGACGGCAACACCTGCGACGGCATCGAAGTCCGTGCTGTGGGTAAGAACCTCTGATGCAATCTTCTTTAGTATGGCCGGACTTGTGATTGCCTTTTTAATATCAATATATACTGTGCTTTTTTTCCCGGACGCAAGGGTAAAATCTCCAAATCGTATGGCCTCGGCTGAGATAAGCATCTCACGCAATGTAGCGGTTACCATGGTACCTTCTTCAATCCAAGTTTATACCCGATAATATTCACGGTCCGGTGGAGCAGAGGGGTCAGCACCAGGATGACTATCAGGAGTGGAATGGTCATGGTGTTTATCATCCAGACCGGGTCAAACAGCAGGGTTAGAAGCAACGCCCCGACAACAAAGTCTAACTGATCCACCAGAAACCATTCCCCGCCACGGTCTATCCCCTGTCGCCTTTTAAAAAAGCTCTTTACCATATCTCCAAGGAGTGAACCGATGGCGAGCAGGATGACAGCAGTCAGGGTATGGGGCGGAAACCAGGGGACAAGACCTGATATCTCTGCATATACCTGGAGTGCCCCGATGAGAATCCCGGCAGTCACCCCGCCGACAAACCCACGGATTGTCTTCCCGTCACCAAGGATACGCTTCCCATCGGTCCATTTTCTCCCAAGGTCAACGGGCATGCCCCCACCGGTCAGGGCCGCAAAATTATTTGGCAGGTATGCGGGGAGCATCACCCATATTGCAGAACCGATGAGT
>CAYWHV010000318.1:0-3440 GCA_964458045.1 uncultured Methanospirillum sp. | reverse complement strand
CTCGTCAGTCTGACCGGTGGATTGGGATCCTCGCCTGACCGGTGAATATTTCCCTGCAGGTCATTTAAGAGAACATACATCGGTTCTGCATCAACATATTTCGTTACCGCCTTTACCCCGGCAATCCAGTCCAGAATACCCATCATGGGTTTCAGATCAACAAACCGGCAAAACCCGTCATCTCCGGTTGCAGGTGCATAAATCACTCCGGCTAGGGAAACATGGCGGACAGACCGGAGATATGATGCTGCAAGAAACGTCATGAACGGGAGGGAATGACACCCTGCGGTGATATCAAAGAGAATCTCTTCCTTATCCCTTACAGCACCACAAATCGTGCTAAATATTTCCCAGAGCTGAGACTCATCAGTCCCGAAGGGTATCCAGAGCTTCTGAATGGGAATGTTCCGGCCTTCCAGTTCTGACGCTATTCCTGCAGCAGTTGGATCAGAGAGACAGATGATTATTTCATCAGGCTCATACAGGTGAAATATTGCTTCCTGAACAAGGTCGGTTTCAATGCAGACGGTATCCCTGCAATACCGTTTTTTCACCCACAGGCCAGGACCTGCAAACGAGATACACCGCATCTGATTCATTCATTTGTCTACAGGCCTATATGTACTTGAAGAAACCAAACGGCCAGCCCATGAAGATTGCATTTGTCTATGATGTCCTGTACCCGGAGACTATTGGTGGGGTTGAAAAACGTATTTTCGAGATTGGAACAAGACTTGCAGAGCGTGGACATGAAATACACCTGTTTCCTATGTTCGCGGGATCTGATGAGAGTGTAATAATTCGGGATGGGCTTATCATCCACCCGGTCTGCCGGCCGATGGGCCTCTACACAGGCGGGAGGCGTTCGGTCATTCAGGCACTGTGGTATACTTTTCATCTTTTTCCCGTCCTTTTAAAAGTGAAGGTTGACATCATCGATTGTCAGAATTTTCCCTATTTCCCCGTGATAATATCCCGTTTGATTGGATTTTTGAAGAAGGAGAAGTGTGTCATAACCTGGCATGAAGCATGGGGAGCATACTGGTACCAGTACCTTGGACTATCAGGGATGGGAGGCCTGGTGACTGAAAAGATTGCACTTCTCCTCTCCGGTTCCTCAATTGCAGTATCACACCATACCGCAGACCGTATGAAAAATGAGGGATATCATGGTAGTCCGGAAATCATCCCAAACGGTATAACCCTGCAGGATATCCAGGCAATTACGCCGGATGAAAAAACTACCGACGTTGTCTTCATTGGCAGATTCATCCCGGAAAAGCATCCCGAACTGGTGGTAGAAGCGGTCAGAATACTTGTCAAAGAGAAACCCGGCCTTACCTGCACCATGATCGGAGATGGTCCGATGATGAACAGAATTGTGGAGATGATCCATGATTGTGGTTTATCTGAAAATATTCACCTACCCGGGTTTGTGAGTGATTACCAGGAAGTTATCAGAAGGATGAAAGCTGCCCGGGTATTTGTGCTGCCAAGTGAACGGGAGGGTTTTGGGATCGTGTGTATAGAAGCGATGGCATGCGGGCTTCCCATTGTCACGACACACTATCCGCTAAATGCTGCCTCAGATCATGTTCTCACCGGATGCGGGTATTGTGCAATACCTTCTGCAGATGATATTGCCTGCGGCATTCGAATATTTCTCTCACAGCCCCCGGATAAAACCATTCTGGATGAGTATGTTGAAAGGCATGACTGGGACCGGATTACCAGCGTTCTTGAAGATCTCTACAATCGGTTGCCTGGTGAAAACTTTGGGAACCAGAAGATATGAACTTATAAAACCGGGGGAGAATACTATCATGGAAGAAGTGAAATTCTCACTGAAAGGAAATGAGATAACCGGATACATCATTCCTATCGGTGACGTAAACCTTGTCTTTGCCCGGACATCACAGGGTCTTGTCGGGTGTGGTGCAATTGATGTCGTCGCTCTTGAAAAATTTAAAATTCCCGCAGTAAAGGTTCGTCCATCTTCAGGCGACTCGATCAGGAACATCGATGATCTCCTGAACGGCAAAGTGGTAGTTGTTAACGCTTTTGCTCAGGAATCGGGTGTTGTGCAGGAGATGAGTGGTGAAGAAGCACTCATGACCCTCATGTAATTTTTCCTTATTTTATCGTACATAAGGCACTTATTTAAGGGAGAATGAGAGAATGAAAAGTATGTTTTCCCATATTCTTATTGGAGTGGATGGCTCAAAAGAGAGCTTTCGGGCACTGAGCTATGCAATGACTCTTGCAAAGCAGTTTAACGGAACCTGTGATGTGATGTACTCGATTCCACCCCGGGTGTATGCTGAGCTGGCCGAGCGGGAAGTGAAAATTGAAGAGCCATCAGGCGATGTAAAATTCATAAGCATGCTCCAGCAGGAAGAGAACCATATCCGGGATCTTGTTCAGGATATTGCAGCAAAAGAAGGACTGACCATTGGATTTCATACCCGCGTTGGAGATCCGGTGGATGCAATGATGGAATATGTATCGACGTCCGGAGTTGATCTCATCGTTGTCGGATCATCAGGAAAAGGGATGGCAGATCGGTTAATTCTTGGGAGTGTCAGTACTGGCATCGTTCATAAAAGTCCGGTTCCGGTCCTGGTTACAAAACCGGAAGCCTGAAAATCTTTTTTGCCCTTTTCAGGGCCTGTTATCATAGATATTACTGTTGATTTTTGCCAGAAAAACCGTCCAGAGGGGGGCCAGGGCAAGGACTGCAAGCCATCCGACATACGGGATCATGGATAGACCGGATACGATAAAAACGAAGATCGTCATGAGAATCCAGACAATAATCCACATAATCAGATAACTTCCCCATCCTATTCCTTCTGAAATGGTCCGGGTTATGGCACCGACACTGAATGCATCAAAGATATTTCCCGACCGTGAAAATCGCACATATGCCATGTTAATAACCGGTATTATTAGGACAAACGCCAGGAAAGCAAGAGGGATTCTAAAATATCCAACCATAAGACCAGCAAGGTTTGTAATATTTTCTACAACAAACACTCCTATATTAGCAGAGATTATTCCTGCCACCCCAAAAACCACTGCGATGATGATTAATGGAATAAAATAGAAGATAGTGACAATATTCATCTTCCAGCCGTCAACAAATAACCGGCCATACTCATCGATTTCCGGGGCAATGTCACCCGGATTTGCATACACCCGCACCAGATACCCACTTACCAGGGGTACGATGTTGAGGGTGAAAACCTGAATAACAGAAAGAATGACAAGAATAATCCATCGTTTCCAGTGATCGATCAGGCCGGATTTGACGTACTCAGATGCATTCGTTATAATTGCAGAATACGATGCCATGATACAAAGTACAACTTCGAAGGGTAAAAGAGTATTCATGCAGATAATTTGATAATCCGGAGTAATTATGGACGATAAACGAGCGC
>CAYWHV010000317.1:0-3453 GCA_964458045.1 uncultured Methanospirillum sp. | reverse complement strand
TTGGTAACAGAAAAAGCGATTGAATTAACCGCAGTCAGGTCGCGGTATCGTTTGGTAAGGCCTGTTGCCTCGATTACATACGGGTCCATAAGCAGGCGTTTTATATTCAGGTTACAGTGTTATCACAAACCAGCCGATAAGAAATCCAAGTATCGCCCCACCGTTCAGGGGTGGAAGTCCTGCCTGGGGTCTGCCTGAATGTACTGCATGGAGAAGAATGCCAAGTCCCGCAAGAGATCCAAGTATCGCCCCTATCGTCGGAAGGCTTACCATTCCGATTCCACCTCCCGGAACAAATACCGCAGCTGATGTTACGAGGATTGACGGCATGATAAGATCCCCAAGACCCATCAGATATGCAGCACGGTCATGTTTCGGGCTTTCCTTATTGTTTTCATCCGGATCAATACTGCCTCCGATTCCATCACGAATGAATGAATACCCCTCCTTTTTCGGCACCACAACCATGATGGGCATTCTGCCTTCAATGACGCCATTTGCGAGGGTCAGCATATGTTTTGTCTTGTATACTGATATTGCGTCATACACCGAGAGGAGGATCAGGAGTAGAATGACCGGTATCGGCTCGAGTGAAATGCCAAACATGGAGGCAACCCCTGCAGCAAGAAGGACACCAAGAATGTCTACTACATACCACTCGGGATACTTCCATAACAGGAGTGTTGCTGCTCCGGCACATGCTGTTCCCACAAGCAATGCAAGTTCTGCTGATAGAATGAGTCCAAGCAGTCCGGAGAATACATATATATATGCGATAAACAGGGAGGCCCGGATTATCCAGTCCAGAACCCGCTTAAACTTGTATTTTATGAGGATGAGAAGAAATGCTGTGAACCCGAGCAGCATCAGAATAAACCAAATTGGATTTGAAAGGGACTCCGGGTCTTCAAAGACCGCGTATCCGGAGGCAGTCATCGGTACTGCAAGGAGAATGGATCCTAATTCCACAGCAAGGAGCATTACCGGCATTGCAAGGATGGCTAAAAACTCCCGGATTTGTTCCTTCGATCTCATGATAACCAGTACTTACATCATGGGAGAACTACCTATCTGAATATATGGATGATCGGATCCTTCTGGCCGGGATTGTTCCTCTCCTGATGGTTACCTCTGGGTGTATACTAATAGGAACTGCATATTCATTCCCATTTGAAGCGATAATCGGACTTCTCCTGATGACGCTTCCCATCATATTTCTTATCTGGTATATTTTCATCAGGCTGGAAAACCTGATCCTGGGAGTAAAAGTTCAGGGAAGAGGGATACATCGTGCAATTGATGACCAGGCATCGGAAATGAAACGAAGATATGATGAGTCGATGCGAACGATGATGGATGCTCAATCAGAACTGACCAGAAGGGTGTACCGGTAGGGTTACCATGGGTGTTGCACTCAGAGACATTCTTACTGATTATAAACGACCGGCAGATCCTGATGAACTAAAAGGTGTCGCAGCAATCGACGCATTCAATGCACTATATCAGTTTCTCTCAATTATCAGGCAGCCGGATGGCACTCCCCTGATGGATGATTCAGGTAGAATAACCTCACATCTTTCTGGTATCTTTTTTCGGACCGCCAACTTTCTGACTCAGGGTATTCGTCCGGTATTCGTCTTTGATGGAAAGTCACCGGAGATGAAAGGCAAAACCATCCAGGAACGAAGGGACGTCCGGGAAGAGTCGAAAGAAAAATGGGATCAGGCGAAAAAGGAAGGTGACCTTACCGGTGCTTTCAGATATGCCATGTCCAGTACAGTTATTGATGCATATATCCTGTCTTCGTCACGAACCCTTATTCAGCTGATGGGCCTGCCTGTTGTCGATGCTCCTTCAGAGGGAGAAGCCCAGGCTGCATATATGGCAATGAAAGGAGATGCTGACTATGTTGTTTCCCAGGATTATGATACCCTCCTCTTTGGCACTCCGGTCCTCGTCCGGAATCTAACCATTTCAGGCAAGCGGCGACTGCATGGAAGACAGATTACCGTTCAGCCTGAACGAATCCTCCTGTCTGATGTTCTCAGCAACCTTGGTATAACCAGGGATCAGCTCATTGAGATTGCCATCCTGACCGGTACAGATTTTAATCCCGGGATCCGTGGGATAGGTGCGAAAACCGGACTGAAAAAGATCAAATCCGGAGATTTTGACTCAATAATCCGGGAAAAACTTCCTGATTTTGATCCTGAACCGGTTCGGAGTTTTTTTATGCATCCACCAGTCACAGATTCCTATACCCTTGATGCCGGCCGGATCGATCGTGATGGAATCAGGGCATTTCTCTGTGATGAACATGGGTTTTCCAGAGACCGGGTTGACCCGGTACTTGATAAGATCACGAAAAAGGAGAAGCAGAAAACTCTTGAGAGTTGGTTCTGACCCCTTTTCGTGACTTATTTTTATACTAGAAGTGCCTAAAGGTACCTGATTTTTACTTATGGCAGGGGTATCTGGTCAGATGCAGAATTGCAGGGTTATCCGATTAGTATGTGTGATATTGGTCTGTGTTTGTGTATATGGTTGTTCCATGTCCATAACGCATGCTGATGAGGTGGAAGAGAATATCACCAATAATACCAGCAATCTGTCTGCTGAATGGGTTGTTGATTTTACTGCCTCCCCATTTGAAGGATACCCTCCCCTTTGTGTTCAGTTCACTGTTTCAGGTCCGAATAGTGATTATATCTGGGATTTTGGTGATGGAACATCATCGTATGCCATGAATCCTGTCCATTGTTACAAGCAGAAGGGGTCCTACTGGGTTAACCTGAAGTATACCTATGGCACAATCGCCGGGGAAGTATCAAAACCGGATTGTGTGAAGGTCGGCGACCCTGAAATGTATGTTGATTATATCGCAGAACCATCTTCCGGACCAGCACCCCTTACCTCTCAGTTTTCAATCATCGGCAATCCCACCCATATCATCTGGCATTTCGGTGATGGTAGTGATGATACGACTGACCAGAACCCCCGCCACCAGTTCAGGGAGCCGGGGAATTACAGCCCCACCCTGACATACTGTATTGCAGGTTCCTGTAATAAGATCTCAAAATTCAATTATATCGAGGTCGCACCAGGTGAAAAGGTTGATTTTCTAGCCGAACGACAGAATGGCACTGCCCCCATATGCACCCGGTTCATCGTCTATGGAGAGGCTGACTCATTTCAATGGGACTTTGGTGATGGTACTGTCTCATATGAGAAAAGTCCGGTCCACTGTTACCCGGAACCAGGTCTTTACACTGTCTCCATGACCTATACGGTTGAAGGTGCTCCGTATACCATCACAAAAAACCGGTACCTGAAGTATGTCCCTGCCGGAACTCCTGATTTTACCGCAACTCCGGTAGAAGGAATAGCTCCCTTATGTGTGGCATATAGTATTATTAATCCGTCCCAGTCATGGGAATTTAATTTTGGTGACAA
>CAYWHV010000316.1:2110-3459 GCA_964458045.1 uncultured Methanospirillum sp. | reverse complement strand
ATCCATAAGACCGGGTTTTTATGGCTTGAAACCAATAAATATATACATGAATAGCTAAAGAAGACTCGATTATCGGCGATTTATCCGATATTTTCACCCTCATTTATTCACGAGGAGGAAACGTGAAGTAGAATGTTGTTCCTTCTCCAGGTGTTGACTCTACCCAGATCTTCCCGCCATGTCGCCGGATAATACGATGAACGGTTGCAAGACCCACTCCTGACCCTTCGAACTGGTCAGTTCTAACAAGCCTGCTGAAGGGTTTAAAGATCTGGTCGGATAACGCCATATCAAACCCTATACCATTGTCCCTGACATAATAGACCGTATCAGGTTCTTCTTTGACAACACCTACCTCTACCCGGGGATCACTTCTGTTTCTGGAGAACTTCACGGCATTACTGATCAGGTTCATAAAGACCTGCCTTATCATCGTCTTATCCCCGTAACACCAAGGCAGATCATCGACGATAACAGTGACCTTATGATTAAGATTCTGTTCTCTTACAGACGATACTATCTCTGAAATAAGTGAATTGGGAGAAAAATCTTCGCAGACCAACTCCTGCCAGTTTAAATGTGAAAGGGAGAGGAGACTTTCGATCAGATCATTCATATGAAGTACAGTCTGGCGGATTTTTTCCAGATATTCGCGTTCTTTTGGTTCCAGGCGAGAACCGGCTTTCATCGAAAGGATCGTGGAAAATCCATCAATTGCCCGTAATGGGGTCTTGAGGTCATGAGAGACTGAGTACGTAAACGCCTTCAATTCACTGGTAGCCTCTTCCAATTCGAACGTCCGTTGAGCAACCCGTTTCTCCAGGTCAACATTCAGGAGGCGAACTTCTGCTTCTACCTGTTTCAGCCGTGTTACATCAACAACACTTCCTCTGGCCCCAATTACGACACCGTTTTCTGATCGTGATGCTACATAGGCTAAAATAGGAAATGTGGTTCCATCTTTTCGCAGACAGATGAACTCCGATCCCGTGGATTTTTGTCCATGAAGAATGACATTGAACATCTCTTTTGCCCTATCGAGGTCTTGCGGGCAGATTGATGAAAATATATTGATTCCCTGGAATGATTTGTTAAAATTTGCACCAAAGAGTTCAAAGGCAGCGGGATTCGCAAATGTAATGTTTCCATCGAGATCTGATTCGAACACCCCTACCGGGAGGAGCTGGACAAGATCCATGAACCGTTGCTCACTTGCTTCCCGTTTCCGTATCTGTTCTTTCAGCCGTTCGACCATGACTCCTGTCTTCTCTGCTAAATTTGACAGTTCGTATCCATGTACTGGTCTGATGGTATGATTGAGGTCGCCTGCAGCAATGGCATCAACATCT
>CAYWHV010000316.1:0-2010 GCA_964458045.1 uncultured Methanospirillum sp. | reverse complement strand
GGAATGTAACTGGTATTGTACACTAATCTCTTTTGTGACTGGAAAAGAAGCACATCCTCAAGGTACGGATTGAAAGCCTTGATGTCATCCACAACGTCGCTATACTGGACAACCATCCGCTCACCAGCGAATTTATCAGAAACAAGTCCGAGTTCAATGATATAGTGGTGATCAGGGGTCGGCATGTAACAATATTTTGTCAAAATCCCTTCAACATAATTCTGGCAGACCCGATCCGGGTAAAAACCTGATGTGTTCCGAATATTCTGCAACCATTGATGAAACTCGGGGGAAACAATGGAGAAATCTAAACTGAGTTCGCTTGATTTTGTTGTGTGCTGAATAATACTTAGGTTATTGATGATGTAGATGTCCATCCCCCCGATACGAGCCTTCAGGGATTCAAGGTCCATACGGGATGGATCACCACCGGTTTGATTGTACTCTTCCATTACTATGAAAAATGCATCCTGCATATCTTCATTGAAGGTATTATCGTAGATTGTCAGTCCGGCATCAATCATCCGGAAAGAGTTATTGAGATGCGATTCGGTAATAACATGAAGACGATGTGCATTTGCCTCAAGATGACTTTTTGATGATTCGTAATTAGCAAAGATACCGGCAAGGAGGACGGTCACCATGATTATGAAAAGTATCCCCATGATGAGATAGGAAAAATGTAACTTTTCACTCAATCCTGGCAAACATACCCACCCCCTTAATGTCAATGGGTATGTATTCGATAATAAAATATACGGCCATTAAACCTGGATTTAGAGGGGTTTAGATATTGCTTCGTATCGGATAAAAACAGGAGAACCTCCAAAATGTTATGGCGCAGATTCTGGGTTTCATGAAACTCTGAGATAACTCAATCGTGATCCGGGATATCTGATGAATCGGTATATTCCGACTTAACCTGTGCTCGGTTGTCCTGTTGATCACATGAATCATCAGGAGGAGCCATGAAAAAACCCACCCATCGAATATGTAAGGGAACAAAAAAGAAACGATTTTGGAAAGACAAAATTGGGACTTGACCCGCAGAACCAAATAATTTTTGAACTTCAAGTTAACAGTGTTACATATGGCTGAACATGGGGAGTGGAATCAGAAAGGGGCAACCCTCAGTGACAAAACAGCAATGAAAGACTACGGAATTGACCGGGAATTTATATTAAAGGGAATCCGTACCGGAAAACTGGAATTCCAGGAACGGTCAATATGGGGGAATCCGTATGTTGTCATATTGAGAAGACAACTGGAACAGTATATCGCTGAAGAAATGGGGGGTGACTACCTGTCCGGGATTATTAATCAGAAAAAAATACGTTTGCTGAAGAAAGAAATCAGCGAAACGAAGCATAAATTACAGAGCCTTGAACTGGAACTGGCAGCATTAGAGAAAAAGGAGTGAAATCCGGCTGGTTCAGGTGGCTAATCATCGCCCGAAGAAGTCATGACCCGGGTCTGAAAATATCATATTGTATCGGATCATATACCCCGAACGGATTATCTGCAGGTGGTTCGCGAGGATACAAGGAACGCTTAAGAGACTTTTCATCCCAATAATTTCATATCAAGAGCCGTTCTTATATCTGAAGAACGGATACGAGTCATATTTGGCTTCACTCCAAAAAATGCAGCAATCATTTCAGCACAGGATGTTGTCTTTCCTTTTGTGATAAGCCCGTTCTCCTGATACTGGGTGAAGATAATTGCGGATGACCACAAAAGACAATCCCCTTTATGAAGCGGACTTTTCTGATTCGCAGCCAGATTATCGAGCATGAGAATACACCCCTCGAGGATCGACGGTGAATTATCAGCCTTACAAAAATCCTCGATTCCTGCCCTGATTGTATCATATCTATCTATTGAAAGAGGTTCATGTTGAGGGGGTGTTTTCGGCTCAATACCATAACTCAAAACTCTTGCACAGATTCTGTTTTATCAGTTTCTTAATTAATGTTCAGTTCTGATTTCATTAATTTGTTATCATAATCA
>CAYWHV010000315.1:0-3474 GCA_964458045.1 uncultured Methanospirillum sp. | reverse complement strand
CCACTCATCACAACCGCAGCATTATCAGCGGACAAATACCCCTGTAATATCTCCCTGATTGGGGTCTCTTTCCAGAGTGGACAGTAGTGAATATGGGCTCCGTGCTCATCCACGACCTTCAGATTTGCCCCGCCGATGTCAACTCCGATCATAGGTAACCTGACCCTCTGAAGAGAAGTATGCATGACCAATAAGGTGAACTGATTCAGGAGAACGTCCATATGACGCATCCAGGATCACCTGCGCAATCTCCTCTTCCATGCATGCATCAATACCAATAATACTTGTTGTCGGCCTGGGATTGACATCAACAATGACAATCCGATCCGGACTGACGACCATGTCAATCCCGACATACCCCTGACAGCCCAGTACCTCAATGGCTTTTGTTGCTAGAGCATACATCTCATCCTTCTTCGGGTGATCCACCGGCGTCTCCCCTCCATGGTAGGCAACCGTCCCATCCTCGTTAAACCTGATATCCTGCCGGTTCAGTGCAAGGAGGAGCGGTCCTTTTCCGGTATAATAGAGGCACACCTCACCGACGACGCGGCCACCCACAAGACTCATGGAGTAGTGTTCACCCTCGATAAACTCCTGGCCAAACTCTCCCTCACCGGCAGGTCCGTCGGTCAGCCTGACACCGACCGCACCACATCCGGATATCTGTTTGACGATTCTTTTTCCTGATGTGACCTCTTTTGGAACGTCTATTCCATGTGATTGTAAAATCTGCCCAGACCTTTTTTTATTTGCACAGACTGCTATTGAAAAAGAGTTACATCCGATATTTCTGGTAACGTCCTCGAGGGTTTTGGTAAACCTGGCAAGCAGATGATCAGGAGCGATAACCAGCCCTTCATCGCATAATGCACCAAGCCGGGTTATCTCTTCAGAAAAATCCCTGCCCGGTTCAGGACTGTGGACCGTATATCCGATTTTTGTAAAACTGCGTGTCAGTACATCAAGCATGGCGCGACCTTCGGGGGCTAAAGCCGGATCATGACTGACGGTATATTCAGCAAGCAGAATATTCATCGCTACTTGTTTGCAGGATCAGAAAAAAAATAATCCGATTCAGGGTCCATGGGTGTTCGGGTGATATCAGGAATCCGGCAGTTTTGATGATCCATTAAGAAGCAGAAGAACTAATAATCGGGATACATGATTTCAGGATATCCTCCTGACACTACAGTATCAGATTCCCAATTTTCCCAAAAAAGACCCTGTATTCTTCTAACCAACGATGATGGGGTAAATTCAGAGGGATTATGGGCTGCCTATGATGCAATGCATGAATGGGCTGATGTTGTAGTATGTGCTCCGGCAACCCAGCAGAGTGCAGTCGGACGGTCACTTTCCATATTTGAACCACTCAGAGTCAACACGGTGAGTCGGGGTGATATCACCGCATATGCAGTCGGTGGGAAACCAACCGATTCGGTCATACTTGCCCTGTTTGCACTGGGCGTAAAACCAGATCTTGTGGTGTCGGGTATCAATATCGGTGAAAACCTGTCATATGAGGCAATAACCACCTCCGGGACTGTGGGTGCTGCCCTCGAAGCAGCAAATCACGGATATCCTGCCGTGGCATTCTCCCTCCAGATTGAAGACCAGAAAGAGAAATTTGACGATGCACGAAACCTTATTGACCGGTTTTCAGAGTCCAAGGGAGTCGTTCGTGATGTCATCACCCGGATTTTTGAGAAAGGGTTCCCTTTATTTACCCATGTCATGAATGTGAATGTTCCATCCGTTATTACCGGCGGATATGAAATTACTCATCTCGCAGAGCATTTATTTATCACCGGTGTGGAAAAGAGACTTGATCCGAGGGGTAAACCCTATTACTGGATTAACGGCCCGTTGGTAACCGATGCTCCGGAAGGGACAGATGTGCATGCCATCCATAAAGGGAATATCTCCATCACCCCTATCACCCTGGACTGCACCGCATATGCAGGAACAGATGACTTAAAAAAACTCTTTTCATTGTAACAATAACTGATATCCCAACAATTTTTTTCGAGCACACAAATTTCAGGAGAACCATGAATACGAGCGGATTATCCCCCCAGGAACAGGCAAAAAAACGGGCCGGCTACAAGGCTGCTGACTACATCACCACTGGCATGACGGTTGGCCTTGGAACCGGATCGACCGTTGCCTTCACGATGGCACGGCTGAAAGAGCGGATGACGAAAGAGGGTCTCTCCATCGTCGGCGTGCCCACATCCATTCAGACGTCCATGAGAGCAGGGGCACTTGGCATTCCCCTCATCGGACTTGAACAGGCAGAAAGGATTGATATCACCATTGACGGGGCAGACCAGATAGATCCGGACCTAAGACTTATCAAGGGCCGGGGTGCTGCTCATGTCAGGGAACGGATCATTGCAGATGCCTCAACCCGGCTCATCATCGTCGCTGACCCGTCAAAGATATGCTCTCATCTGACCGGACCAATACCGATTGAAATAATTCCGTTTTCACTCAGCCATGTCATTCGCCGCCTCAATGAACTGGGGGGAACAGTAGCGGTTCGTGAAGGGGTCAAAAAGGATGGACCGGTCATATCAGATAACGGAAATATCATCCTTGATTATACGCCGGTCAGCATTCCTGATCCGGCCGGCCTTGAGACTGCTATCAATATGATTCCCGGTGTTGTGAGCTGTGGAATTTTTGCTGAATTCACTACAAAGACTACGGTTATCATCGGGGAAGAGAACGGTCCACGGATTATCGGATTACCATAATCCGACTCTATATTCTGTTCTTCATACTCATTTTTAAAAGAAGGCTACCCGCTCTGAATGAGAATCAAAGAAAGAAAAGAAAACACGGAAAACTCTGCATATCCTGCAGTGAGTTCTCCTGACTTTTTCTATAATTTATATACCGTATCCACATTGTGACGCTACAATAATCCCCCGGAAAACGGTACTTAGTACAATAAATTCTATTGTATATAAAAATATAGAATCTGAATTATAAATTCAGATGAATGATCTCCAGATTATAAAAGCCCAAGCCCTTTCAAATCATCAACTATCTTCAGCACAGCCTTCTTCGCATCCTCAGGCTCCTTGCCGCCGGTGATGATAAGTTTCCCTGACCCAAAGAGCAGGACAACAACTTTTGGTTCCTCCAACCGGTAGACAAGACCCGGGAACTGTTCAGGCTCATACTCAATCCGTTCAAGGTTGAATCCGACTGCAATCTTGTTCAGATTGATACCGGATCCAAGGTCGGCAGATGTAACGATGTTCTGGATTTTATAGGTCAGTTCGCTTGCTATCTCGATGTTCAGGGAACGTAACAGATCGCCTAATATCTCAAGTCCCTTATTCAGGCTCTCAACACTTTTTGCCCCGGTCAGGACCACTTTTCCGGATCCAAATACCAATGCCGCAATCTTCGGGTTCTGCATCCGGATAACAACACCCGGGAACCGCTTTTTGTTATATT